>CAYYDL010000001.1:0-2260 GCA_964470545.1 uncultured Hyphomicrobium sp.
AGGCCCACTATAGTGTCTTCGACACGTCTATGCCGGATCCCCGCGCCACTCGCGCCCTTGGCGCTCGCACCGCGAGGATGACGAATTAAATCGCCTCGTTGGGTCAGGACGGGAAACCGGATCTGGCTCTAACCGCTTCCGATGCGGGACAGCAAAGAGATGCCGACAAACGCCTTCATACTTGCACTCGCTGCGGGCCTGACCTCGGCAGTCGTATTCGCGTCCGCGACGACGGGAGCGTTCCTGCTCCGCATCGTTCTCTTCCTGCTGACACCGCTCTCGCTGTATCTGACGGGCCTCGGGCTCGGCCCGATCGCGGCCGCGATTGCCGCCATCACCGCAACCGCCGGCGTTCTGCTGATTGCCAATCCGATGGCGGCTGAAGTGTATGCCATCAGCACGGCGCTGCCCGCCGTCATCTGCACACGCCTCACGCTTCTGAGCCGCGAGGTCGAGGGCGAACGCGAATGGTATCCGATCGGGCGCATCACCGTGGCCGCCGCCATTTTTTCCGGCGCGTTCGCAATCCTTGCGTTGATCCTGATGGGCGGCGACGTCGACGCGCTGACGAAGCTGCTCCGGACCGTCGTCGATTCCTTCGTCAAGACTGAGCTATCGCAGATCCCTGGCGCGCCCGCGATCGGACCGGCGGAGATCGATGAAATCACCCGTTCGACGCTCTACTCTTTGCCGTGGGCGCTCGGCCTGCTGGCAATGGGAACAATCCTTCTCAATCTCTGGCTCGCAGGACGCATTACGCTGGCATCGGGGCGCCTCCGACGTCCCTGGCCTGATCTTGCGGCTTTCTCGCTGCCGACCGGCGCGACGTTTGTCCTTCTGATCGCGATTGCATTGTCCTTTGTCGGCGGCCTGGCGGGACTTCTCGCGGCTGGCGTCGCGGCGCCGTTCACATTGGCGTTCGCGCTCGTTGGCCTTGCGCTCGTCCATTCGCTGACGCGCGGCTCGCCTTGGCGAACATTCATTCTGGCGGCTCTCTACGCCGGACTGCTCTTCGTCCCGCACATCGGCCTGCTGCTCGCCATCGCCGGATTGGCGGAGACGGTCTTCCATTATCGCGCGGCCGGAAAACCGCCAGAAGCGCAAAACCGGGATCAGTGATTTTACATTTCAAACCAGGAGTCAGAACATGCAAGTCATTCTTCTTCAGCGTATTGGCCGGCTTGGCCAAATGGGCGACATCGTCAACGTCAAGGACGGCTACGCCCGCAATTACCTGCTGCCGCAGAAAAAAGCTTTGCGCGCGACCGAAGACAACAAGAAGGTTTTCGAAGGCCGCCGCGCCCAGCTCGAAGCCGACAATCTCGCGCACAAGTCCGAGGCCGAGGCGGTCGCCGCCAAGCTCGACGGTAAGTCATTCGTTCTCATTCGCGCCGCCGGTGATACGGGCCAGCTCTACGGCTCCGTTTCGACGCGCGACATCGCTGCTGTCATCACCGAAGGCGGCTTCACCGTCGACCGCAACCAGATCGTCCTCGACAAGCCGATCAAGACGCTCGGCCTGACGCCCGCCAAGGTACAGCTTCATCCCGAGGTCGCCTGCACGGTATCACTGAACATTGCGCGCTCGCAGGACGAAGCCGACAAACAGGCCCGCGGTGAAGACGTTGCCGTCGTCAAGGAAGAGGCGCTCGAACTCGAGACCTTCAATCCCGACTCAGCCTTCGAGGAAGGCGCCGCGCCGGCGGAAGGCGAATCAGCCTGAGGACGGCCCTTCCCTTCGGGACGCCTGGCCGTTGCGCATTTCCCACGGCCAAGCACTTCCGAACACGCGTGTTGATAGCGGGGAAGGTTCACAGGTTGCATAACCATAATCTCCCGGACGCGATCAGGAATCGGATAGCGTCCGGGCATGGCAAATCCCGCAGTCCTTCCGACCGAGAAACTTAAACAGGTTGCCTCGGCCAATGAGCCGCTGACATTCCGTCAGCCGCCGCACAATCTCGAAGCCGAGCAGGCGCTCCTCGGCGCAATCCTGGTCAACAACGAGGCGCTTGATCGCGTCTCGGGCTTCCTGTCTCCCGATCATTTCTTCGATCCTCTGCACGCGCGGATCTACGAAACGCTCGGAACTCTCATCCATGCCGGCAAGACCGCGACACCGATCACGGTCAAAACGTTTTTCGAGAACGCCGAGCCCATCGATGCCAACATGACCGTGCCGCAGTACCTCGGCCGGCTTGCGGCGAATGCCACGACGATCATCAATGCCGCCGAGTACGGACGCACGATCTACGATCTC
>CAYYDL010000002.1:0-3788 GCA_964470545.1 uncultured Hyphomicrobium sp.
CGGGGCCATCGAAGGCCTTATATAGGCATATTCCCTTTAATTTAACGTTTTAGCAGGCTTTCGCGACCGAAGCGAAAGACCGAAAGAGGATACCCATGAGCGACCGCCGCCCCCTGATGCCGAAAGCCACGGCCGTTTGGCTTGTCGAGAATACGGCGCTCTCCTTCGACCAGATCGCAGAATTCTGCGGATTGCATCCGCTTGAGGTCAAGGGAATCGCCGATGGCGAAGTTGCGCAGGGCATCAAAGGCATGGACCCTGTGACGAACGGCCAGCTGACGCGCGAGGAGATCGCTCGCGCCGAGAAGGATTCATCGCATAAGCTTCAGCTTGCGGTCAGCAAAGTCGAGCTACCGCCGATGCCGCAGACGCGCAAGGGGCCGCGCTATACGCCGGTGTCGCGTCGTCACGATCGGCCCAATGCCGTGCTCTGGCTGCTCCGTAACCATCCGGAACTGAAGGATAGCCAGATCATGCGTCTCGTCGGCACGACGAAGCCGACGATCGCGCAGATCCGCGATCGGACGCACTGGAACTCGGCGCAGCTCACGCCGCAGGACCCGGTGACTCTCGGGCTCTGCTCACAGATCGACCTCGACGCCGAAGTGAAAAAAGCTGCCCGACGCGTCGAACGTGAGCGCAAAGAGTCGGGACTGGAGCCGGAGCGTGCCGGCACGCTGCTGCCGACCGCCGAGACAACCACTCCGTCCCATGCCGAGATCCTCACGCCTAAGGCCGCCGACGAGGCCGCCGAGGAAACCCCCGAGCAGGAGCAGGCACGCGTCTTCGCCAAGCTCAAGGAAATGTCCTCGGCTCACAAGGACGAGGATCAGGAAAACGAGTGATCGCTGGAGACGTTGCGGTGGGCCAGCTTGTCACTCCGGCCCATCGCGACGGCGTCCGCGATTTGTGGGGCGTAATGGACTTCCGGCGTCCTTAGCCCGGCAGCGAGAAGGGTCCGGCGAACACTCCGATTCGTCGACGTGAAATAAAGCGTCGTACCGCCGCGTCTCAGCTTCTGGGCGAAACTTTCGAGCGTCCGCGCAGCGGTGCTATCGACGAGCGGAACATCCGCGAAATCGAGAATGAACGTCTTCGGATGGGCTCCGATCCGGTCGAGCACAGCGCTCACAGAGGCCGTGGCGCCGAAGAAGAACGCGCCTGAGATCCGGTAGACCATGACGTCGGCGGGGAGCGCTGCAATTTCCTTGGCAGCCTGATTGTTCCCAACAACGTCCGCGACGTCTTCCGCGACTAACGACGTCCCCGTTTCGACGGCAACATCTTCGGCCATCCTATGCAGGAAGAGGAAAGCTCCGAGCGTCACGCCGACAGCGATGGCGGTCGTCAAATCGACGAAGATTGTCAGCAGAAAGGTCGCGAGCAGAACAGCGGCGTCGCCGCGAGACGATCGAATAAGTGCGGCGAATTCCGCCTTCTCTGCCATGTTCCAGGAAACGACGGCGAGCACGCCACCGAGACTCGCAAGCGGAATATAGGCCGCCAGCGGCGCCGCGACGAGCAGGAACAGCAAGACAAAGAGCGCGTGCAGCATCCCCGATACGGGCCCACGTGCGCCAGCGCGAACATTGGTTGCCGTGCGCGCGATCGTTCCCGTTACGCACATGCCGCCGAACGTGACGGCCGCGATGTTGGCCGCTCCTTGGGCGACCAACTCGCAGTTCGACCGGTGGCGACGCCCCGTCATGCCGTCGGCGACCACTGCCGATAGCAGGCTCTCGATGGAGCCCAGCAATGCGATCGAAATGGCGTCGGGCAATGCCGCCTGTACTTTGGCGAGATCGAACATCGGCAGGTGGGGTGCCGGAAGCGTTCGGGGAACCTCGCCGAACCGTGATCCGATGGTTGCGACGTCGAAGCCCAGCGCCCAGGCGAGGACAGATGTCATTCCGACCGCAATGAGCATCCCCGGCCATGTCGGCTTCCATCGGCGGATACCGACGATGAGGGCGATAGAGAGCACCGAGGTCAGGACGGTGGCGGGGCTGAACGTCGTCAGATTGGCTCCCAAAGCCGCGAGCTTCGGCAGCAGCGCCGCCGGTTCGTGGTCAACGGTAAGACCCAGGAGATCCTTGATCTGGCTCGCGAAAATGATGACCGCGATGCCAGCGGTGAAACCGACCGTCACCGGGAAGGGGATGTATTTGATATAGGTTCCAAGACGCAGGAAGCCGGCGGCAATCATGATGATACCGGCCATCGCGGTCGCTAAAACCAGGCCGTCATATCCCTTCTGCTCGACGATCGTCGCGATCAGAACGATGAAAGCTCCGGCCGGCCCGCCGATCTGATATCGGCTGCCGCCCAGCGCCGAAATCAGAAATCCGCCGACGATCGCGGTGAATAGCCCCTTCTCGGGTGATAGGCCCGATCCGATCGCGATCGCCATGGACAACGGCAGCGCGACGATGGCGACCGTCAATCCAGCGATCGTATCGGCTTGGAAGTCCTTGAAATGATAGCCCTCGCGCAGAACGGTCACGAGCTTCGGCGTGAAAAGCTCGGCGAGGGTTGGGCCGCGCTTCCGTGCGCCGCCGACCGATGTATCCATAATCTCCGTCTCCTTCCGGAAGGAGCGGCGAGATCGTCGGCACGAACGTCGGCGGTCGTCGTCGCGATGGGGTGCGTATTCTCAGGATCGACCAAGCGGCGATTTCTTGCCGCGCGGCTGGCTCGGAGGTGGAGCAGGCACCTTTGCGGGCTGGCGCTCCTTGAATCGCACGCCGCGTCCTTGTCCAACGCTCGGCATGTTCTCTCCGATAAGCTCGATACCTGCAGCTTCGAAAGCAGCCATGACTTTGGTGAGCGTATCGACGACGCCGCGGACATTGCCGTCACTCGCTTCCATGCGCTGGATCGTCGGCAGGGATACGCCCGCCCGGTCTGCCAGCGTCTGCTGATCGATGCCGAGAAGAGCGCGACCGGCGCGCATTTGCGTGGCGGTAATCAGGTATCAGGCCTCCTGCACCTACTTCACGGGTGACATATAATTTATGATGTATAAAACATCAAGATAAATCTTTCAGACATGATCTGGATCAAAGTCGAGCGCTTTTCGCGGCCATGACGGAATTGGACGTCCGAATTCGGCATTGTCGGCGCTTGGCGCGTTCGCTAGCGTCTGCCCCTCAAAAGTCGGGCTTCCAATCCGAAAGTCCGTGAGATTTGCATGCAGGGAACCAGGGCCAGCAATCGTGTCGAACGCATACGCACACCACCTCGATAAAAATCCGGCGAATTATCAGCCGCTGACACCGCTCTCGTTCCTTTCGCGCTCCGCTGTCGCAGCACCGGACCACGTCGCGGTCATTCACGGCGACACGCGTTTCACGTATTCGGAATTCTATACGCGGTGCCGCAAACTTGCCTGCGCGCTCGCCATGAAGTTCATCGGGCCGGGCGACACGGTGTCCGTTATGCTCGCCAATACGCCTGCGATGCTCGAAGCCCATTATGCCGTGCCGATGATCGGCGCCGTGCTTCACACGATCAATACCCGCCTCGATCCGGCGATCATCGCGTTCCAGCTCGACCACGGCAGTGCGAAAGTCCTGATCACCGATCGCGAGTTCTCGAGCGTCATCAAGGCCGCGCTCGATATGGCCAAGGTCAAGCCGATCATCATCGACTACAACGATCTCGAATTTCCGCAAACTGGCGAGCCGCTATCGACCATCGACTATGAGAATTTCCTCTCGAAGGGTGATCCGGACTTCAAATGGCGCTGGCCGGAAGACGAATGGGAAGCGATCTCGCTCAATTACACG
>CAYYDL010000003.1:0-5541 GCA_964470545.1 uncultured Hyphomicrobium sp.
CGCCAGAAGGCGCTCGTTGTCATAGTAGAGCTCCTCCCGATGCTCCGTCGCAAACTCGAAATTGGGTCCTTCGACAATGGCATCGACTGGACAGGATTCCTGGCAAAGCCCGCAGTAGATGCACTTGTGCATATCGATATCGTAGCGTGACGCCCGGCGTGTTCCATCGTTCCGCCGGGGCTCTGCCTCGATTGTGATCGCAAGCGCCGGGCAAATCGCTTCGCAGAGCTTGCAGGCGATGCAGCGCTCTTCTCCGTTCGGATAACGCCGTAAAGCATGCTCACCTCGAAATCTTGGGCTAAGCGGCCCTTTCTCGTAAGGATAATTGAGCGTGGCTTTCCGGCTGAAAACGTACCGCAACGACAGAAAAAGAGCGGACACAAACTCTTCGAGCAGCAAGGCTCGTGTTCGACCGAAGCTGTACTGAGAAGTGTGTAGCATCAGGCACCGCTCGTGCTCTTCACAAAAGGGAAAGGCCATATGCGCGGGGCGCGTTCCCCAACGATGCGGAAATTTAATATATCCGCTCGCTTCACCCACCGTTTATCCGAGCGACGCTTTCGAGATAAGCGCTGCAATCGTGCAGCGCTCTACATCGCAATCAGGCGCCGACGCCGAGTGCCATGGAACCAGATCGCGTTTCGACGCTGTAGATCCCTTGAAATGGCTGTCCTTTGTAAAGACCGCTGATCAGCCGGCCCTTGATCTCGAAAGTGAAGCCCTCGGCCATTTCTTCGATGCGCACGATCTGAGCATCCGCCGCATCATCCCCAAGCAAAAAGTGAACCCGTTCGCGGTCAGGATAGGCGAGCGCGAATTGTAAAGCCGGCTTATCGGGTCCATCGGTGATGTTGAGTTTGGTTCTCGCCATGATCGTAACTCCCACGAATAGTGTGCCAACGAAACGCAGGCTTGAGAGTTCCTCCAAGAGTGCAGCGAAGGTGCTATCGGCTGGCGAAATTAGCCGTCGTGCGGAACGCCGGCGCGGTGGCGCGATTTTAAACCTGCATGACCAGTTGAAATTCCCGGCGAAAGGAAGCTGACAATGGCGCAGGATGCTTCATTCTCCCAGGCGCTCCCCGTGACGCGTGGAGACTTGCTCGCAGCGCTCCGGGCGAGTGTTAAGCGCTGTGGCGGACCAACCAATGGCGGTCTCGATAACCATGTCTGGGCGGCGGTTATCGATCGCGAGGGTATCGTGCGCGCAGTCTGCTACAGCGGCGAAGCGCTCGGCGATCAATGGCCAGGAAGCCGCGCAGTGGCGATCGCAAAGGCGAACACTGCAAATGGCCTGAGCCTGCCGAACTTCGCATTTTCGACGGCCAATCTTTACGCCGGCGCGCAGCCGGGGGGCTTTCTCTTCGGTCTGCAGGCAACAAACCCCGTCGATACTGCCACGATGTATGCCGGCGATGCGGAGACTTATGGGACGGATCGGGATCCAATGGTTGGTCAGAAAGCCAGCGGCGTCGTAACGTTCGGCGGTGGCCTCACGCTTTACGACCGCACCGGAGTCATCGGAGCACTCGGCATATCGGGCGATACATCGTGCGGAGATCATAATGTCGCTTGGCGTGTGCGCGAGAAGCTGGGACTCGATAAGATTCCAGGTGGCATCAGCGCGAACAACAATGATGCCATCATCTATGACATCGGAATGATGGGGAAGAGCAGCTCCGGATACGGGCACCCAACGACCGGCCTGAATGAAGACCAAGTCGCTGCCGACATCGGCGCCAGCGCAAAAGGTGCATGAAGCTCAGAGCGACATGGGTGGGCGTGCGTGATGAAATGGCTGGCCGTTCTTCTGGGAGTTATCATTGTAGCAGTTTTCACGTTCTATCTGCGCTCGGGCGCTGCCCTAAAAGCCGTCGACGCGGGCCATTCATTATCTCAATCGGCGCCGCAGCCTTATCCGGTCAGCCCGAACCCGCCTCCGCCTGATGCAACGACATCGCAGAAGCCCCACTGATGCCATCGAATATGACAGGATAGCCAATGGACGATCCGGTGTCGAAATATCCAAAGCCTCCGTTCAAGTCGCAGGCCCAGCCGTGGCCGGGGCTTTCGAGGGACATGGATCCGCGGCCGGACCACGGCGAAGACTCCTACAAAGGTTCCGGACGATTGGCGGGACGCAAAGCGCTGATCACCGGTGGCGATTCGGGCATGGGCCGGGCGGCGGCGATCGCGTATGCGCGCGAGGGCGCGGACGTCGCCATCAACTATTTTCCCAACGAAGAGCCCGACGCGCAGGATGTCATTGCGCTGATCAAGGCGGAAGGACGGATGGGCGTGGCGCTCCCCGGCGATCTGCGCGAAGAAGATTTCTGCAAGCGCCTGGTGAATGATGCAGTGGAGATGCTCGGGGGCCTCGACATTGTCGTCTGCAACGCAGGGCGACAGCAGACCCGAGCATCGATCCTGGATGTCTCTACCGAGGATTTCGATGCGACGATGAAAACGAATGTCTATGCTCCGTTCTGGATCATCAAGGCCGCGCTTCCACATCTTCGTCCTGGGTCCTGCATCATCGCAACGTCATCGGAACAGGCGACGGAGCCATCGCCGGACCTTTACGATTACGCGCAGACGAAGGCCGCGACGACGAACTATGTCCGATCGCTTGCAAAGCAGCTGGCGCAGAAGGGTATCCGCGTCAATGGCGTTGCTCCCGGTCCAATCTGGACACCGCTGCAAGTTTCCGGCGGTGCCACGCAGGAAAAGCTGGTCAGGTTTGGCGGCGAAACGCCCATGCAACGGCCAGGACAGCCCGCAGAACTCGCGTCAATCTATGTTCAGCTGGCAGCTGCTGACGCAAGCTATGCGACCGGCCAAATTTACGGCGCGGCGGGCGGCAACGGCTTGCCCTGAGCGGCGACGCTACAGGGAAATCGCGATGGTGTGACCGCACTCATCCGTACCGAGCGACCAGGAAGTCTACTTGGTTTTCAAATATTGCACCTGGCGCTCGCGTTTTTCAGCGCCCGCTTTAGTCTTGTACGTTCCGAGATTCTTGCTTTTCTTCGAAACGAGTGGATAACCGGATTTCACCTTTCGAATCGTCATGTCTTGTTCTCCTCGTCGGACCCTCTCGAAGGCCGCTTTTCCCGCGATACGTCGTCCGAGAGCGCTTTTCGTTCTTCGAGGTGATCCTCCTTGGCGATATTGCGCCGCGTCGTGGCCGAAGGTGTCGTTTTCTGCCGCGGTTGCTGGGATTTGTCGTCATCGGCAGATGCCGAAGCTATTCGACGGCTCATGGGGTTTCCTCTTTCTCGATCAGGCGAGCAGATATCTTCAAATCTCTCCTGACAACCCTTGGTTCCGTGTTCGACGACGGAACGTCGCCGGAGAGGCGGCAGGCTGACTACCCTTGGCTCCGAAAGCTTCCTGCAAGACGAATCGTCGAAAAGCAGCGTCAAGAGCCCGTCCGAGGGGGAGTTCATGCAGGAAAATCCGCAGCTGGTCGTGGTCGGAGCCGGTTTCTACGGGCTGACCATCGCCCAGAAAGCCGCCGAAGAACTCGACCTTCGCGTTCTCCTTGTCGAAAAGCGCGGACATATCGGAGGGAATGCCCACAGTGAGATCGACGCCGATACGGGCATTGAAGTCCACAGTTACGGCTCACATCTATTTCATACGAACAGCTCGGACGTCTGGAAATACGTACGCCAATTTTCCGAGTTCACTGATTATCGGCACCATGTTTTCACGAAGCACGCCAATAAGATCTTCCCCATGCCGATCAATCTCGCCACGATTTGCTCCTTCTTCGGACGAGCGTTCACGCCGTCGGAAGCGGCAGCCATCATCGCGGCGCAGGCAGAAGAGGTGAAGGGCGTCGAGCCGACCAATCTCGAAGAAAAGGCGATATCGCTCATCGGCAGGCCTCTGTATGAAGCCTTCATCAGGGGATACACCGCCAAGCAGTGGCAATCGGATCCCCGCGAGCTTCCGGCAGATATCATTACGCGCCTGCCGGTGAGATATACCTTCGACAGTCGCTACTTTTCGGATGATTACGAAGGGCTGCCGAGAGATGGATACTTCAAGATCTTCGAGCGCATGATTGCACATCGCAAGATATCCGTTCTCACGAAAGCCGATTATTTCGAACTCCGGAATGCGCTCCCGCGTGACGCACTCACGATATATACGGGCCCCATCGATCGCTACTTCGGATACTGCGAAGGCCATCTCGGCTGGAGGACATTGGATTTTGAGCGGGAAGTCCTCGCTCTGAAAGATTTTCAAGGGACCGCCGTTATGAACTACGCGGATCTCGATGTGCCGTACACGCGCATTCACGAATTTCGCCACCTGCATCCGGAGCGCCGGTATTCGGACGCGCAAACGGTGATTTTCCGAGAGTATTCACGCTTTGCTTCACAAGATGACGAGCCCTACTATCCCATCGCGACGGCTAAGGACAAAGAAATTTACGCTCGCTATCGCCGGCGCGCGGAGAACGTGCCCAACGTCATTTTTGGGGGCCGTTTGGGTACTTACCGGTATCTGGACATGCACCAAGCCATCGGCGCTGCGCTGAAAGTCTTCGACCGAACGATCAAGCCGCACTTTGTGAACGGCTCGGCAGATACGGAGTTGGTGCTAAACAGCTAACGCTTGCGGATCGCTGTTCTCTTGGACGGAGAAGGGGCAGCCAAGTCGGTGCGCCATATGCAATCCGAAAACCTGCGCCTCGATCCTGAACTCGGCTTCCTGATTGGCGATCACATCGCGAATACGCGTAAAATCATGAATTCGCGTTTTGTAATTCGCAAATATATCGTCGAACATCTTTCCGATCGGCTCGACGGACGACGCACTGATCTCAAATTTATACGCGCGCCCGATTGGCGTATCGATGCTGTTCCCAGCCGCTCCGCTCAACGACGTTAAGATGCAGCATCCCAAGGCCGCAGCCTCCCTTGGCATGCGATCCTTACCCGGGTGATGCCCAAAATCGATGTATAGCTTCGCGGTCTGAAAAAGGTCTCGGAGCGAGGCTTTGTTCAACCCCTTGAGAGGCACAAATGTCTTTGTCGGAAATGCCTCGATCAACTGCCGTGTGAATTCGATCCCTTTTGCGGGATTATACAAGATGACGTCTTTGCGTTCTTTGCTTGCAGCAGGAGTTCTCAGACTTTCGTGAATGTAATCAGTCAAAGCAATGATCGTTCGCGCGCCACGCTTGCGTAGGAATTGCGTCGCGTATTCGGATTGTGCAAGGTGCACGATGCGTCGATCATCGAAATCGACGCGATTAGCGGAATTCGCGACATCGTAGGGCAGGTAGTTATCGACGCTTAGCCACCAGACACAAAGTTGTGCTTTCTTGAAGCGCGAGAACACAGAGGCAAAAATTTCCGGAACGATGATGATTGAATCTGGTGCGTCCAGAATTTCCTTAGCTCTTCGCGAACGGTATATCTCGTAGTCCGGGTGCTTCGGATTCGTTTCCGCATTCGCGTTCAAGTAATACATGAATGCGTCCGCTCCGACGCGAAGAAGAGCATCCGAAAGCTGATGCAAAGCCTC
>CAYYDL010000004.1:0-13923 GCA_964470545.1 uncultured Hyphomicrobium sp.
CCCGGAACGGGAGAGGATGCGCGCAGGGCAGATGAGGAACTTGAACTTTATTGCGAAGTCGATGACAGGCGCATTCGCCAAGGAACTTTGAAATGAAAACAGCCAACGCCGCCCAGTCCTTCATCAACGTCGGTGAACGCACCAACGTCACGGGCTCAGCGAAGTTCCGCAAGTTGATCGAGCAGAACGACTACGCAGGTGCGCTCGCCGTCGCACGCCAGCAGGTTGAAGCGGGCGCGCAGATCATCGACGTGAATATGGACGAGGGACTGCTCGATTCCGAGAAGGCGATGTCGACTTTTCTGATTCTGATCGCCTCGGAGCCCGACATCAGCCGCGTGCCGATCATGATCGACTCTTCGAAATGGAGCGTGATCGAAGCGGGTCTCAAGTGCGTGCAGGGCAAGCCGATCGTCAACTCGATCTCGATGAAGGAAGGCGAGGGGCCATTCCTCGAGCATGCCCGCAAAGTTTTGCGCTACGGCGCGGCCGTTGTTGTCATGGCCTTTGACGAAGAAGGGCAGGCCGACACCACCGAGCGCAAGGTCGCAATCTGCGAGCGCGCCTACAAACTTTTGACGGAGAAAGTCGGCTTCCCGCCCGAGGACATCATCTTCGATCCGAATATTTTTGCCGTTGCGACCGGAATCGAAGAGCACAATGGCTACGGCATCGCCTTCATCGAAGCAGCACGCCAGATCAAGCAGAAGATGCCGTTGACGCATATTTCCGGCGGCGTCTCGAACCTGTCGTTTGCCATCCGCGGCAACGAGCCGGTGCGGCAGGCGATGCACTCAGTCTTTCTCTATCATGCCATTCAGGCCGGGATGGACATGGGCATCGTCAATGCGGGGCAATTGACCGTCTATGACGATATTCCGGCCGAGCTGCGTGAACTGTGCGAAGACGTCATCCTCAATCGCCGTCCCGATGCCACCGATCGTCTGCTCGAAGCAGCCCCGAAATTCAAAGGCGACGGCTCCGGCGCGAAGGCGAAGGAAAAGGATCTCAAGTGGCGTGAGGCACCCGTCGAGGAGCGTCTCACGCATGCGCTCGTCCACGGCATCACCGACTTCATCGAAATCGATACGGAAGAGGCACGCGCGAAAGCCGAGAAACCGCTGCACGTCATTGAAGGCCCGTTGATGGCGGGGATGAATGTTGTCGGCGACCTGTTCGGTTCCGGCAAGATGTTCCTGCCGCAGGTTGTCAAATCGGCACGCGTGATGAAACAGGCAGTCGCCTATCTTCAGCCGTATCTCGAAGCGGAGAAGAAGGCGTCGGGACTCGAGGCGAAGCCCGCTGCAGGCAAGATCCTGATGGCGACGGTAAAAGGCGATGTCCACGATATCGGCAAGAACATCGTCGGCGTCGTCCTTCAGTGCAACAACTATGAGGTGATCGACCTCGGCGTCATGGTGCCCGCAGCAAAGATCCTTGAGACTGCGAAGAAGGAAAAGGTCGATATGATCGGCCTCTCGGGGCTCATCACGCCGTCGCTCGACGAGATGTGCTTCGTTGCCGCCGAGATGGAACGTGAAGGATTTTCCGTGCCGTTGCTGATCGGCGGCGCGACGACGAGCAAGGTGCACACGGCCGTCAAGATCAATCCGAACTATAATCGCGGACAGGCCGTCTACGTCCTTGATGCGAGCCGCGCCGTCGGCGTCGTTTCGAACCTGTTGTCCGAAACGGAGAAGACGCCCTTCGTCCAGAAGATCAGATCGGAATACGCGAAGGTTCGTGAAGCCCATCTGGCGAACGAAGCGAAGAAGCAGCGCATCACGCTGAAGGCAGCGCGGGACAACAAATTCAAGATTGATTGGCAGTCCTACAAACCTGTGAAGCCGAGCTTCCTCGGCGCACGCACGTTCGCGAACTACAACATTTCGTCACTCGTGCCCTACATCGATTGGACGCCATTCTTCCAGACCTGGGAACTCTCCGGCCGCTATCCGCAGATCCTGACGGATAATAAGGTTGGTTCGGAAGCGAAGAAGCTGTTCGATGATGCACAAGCGCTTCTGAAGCGCATCGTTGCGGAAAAGTGGTTTTCAGCATCTGGCGTCGTCGGCTTCTGGCCGGCGAACAGCATCGGTGACGACATCGCCGTCTATCAGGATGAGACGCGCGGCAACCAGATCGCGATGCTGCACACGCTTCGTCAGCAGATCGCTCGTGACCCGTCGCGCAATCGGGCGCACACTGCGCTTGCCGATTTCATCGCGCCGAAAGACACGGGCGTCGCCGATTATATCGGAGGCTTCGCCGTGACCGCCGGTCTCGGCGAAGAAGAGGCAATCGAGCGCCACGTAAAGAAGACGGACGACTACACGCGGATCATGGCAAAAGCCTTGTGCGATCGTCTTGCCGAGGCGTTCGCAGAAGCCATGCACGAAAAGGTGCGCAAGGAGTTGTGGGGCTACGCGAAGAACGAGAAACTGACGAATGAGGATTTGATCCTGGAGAAATATCAGGGTATCCGCCCGGCGCCGGGTTACCCCGCGCAGCCCGATCACACAGAGAAGGCGACGCTCTGGACGCTGATGGACGTCGAAAAGCAAACCGGCATCACGCTGACGGAAAGCTACGCAATGTGGCCTGGTGCATCCGTCTCGGGTCTCTACTTTGCAAACCCCGAAAGCCACTATTTTGGCGTCGGCAAGGTCGAGCGTGATCAGGTCGAGGACTATGCCGCCCGCAAGGGCTGGACGGCTGAGGAGGCCGAACGCTGGCTGGCCCCGGTCCTGAATTACGAGCGCTCGGGCGCTGTCAACGCTGCGGCTTGATCGAGGCAACAGACAAAAAAAAGGCGCGGTCCTTATCGGAACACGCGCCGTATTGGTCGTTTGGCTCGCGCCAGACATCCCAGAAATAGTCCCCCGTCTCGTTGGCTCCTTGGAGCATTCTCGCGTGGGATTACTCTTTCAGGCATTTCCTCCAGACGGTCGCTCTCAAAAGGTCCCGAGCACGACCAAAATCACGAATCCAAACGACAATCCTACCGCAAGCACGTTAATGCTGCCTTGCAGACGCATGCCACACCTCCGAGGTCGAGATGCTTCTGAACTCGTCCCGCTCCTCTCTCCGAAGCGTGGGGCGAACGCTACGCATCACGGGGTATTCCTGACAAGAAAAAAGCATTTTGCGGCGCAGAGCTTCAGCGTTTCGAAATGGTCAATTTCTCTTCGCCACTGCGCACCCCAACCGTCCAGACTTGCGCCGGTTCCCGGCCGACGCACATGCGTGAATGAAAAAGCCCCGCAAAGGCGTATTTTTATCGAAATTCTTTTGGCGTGCGATGCCGGCGATGAAGCGTCGATATGGCGAAACAGGCTAAACGCAGCGCACAAAAAAGATTCCCAAAATATTTCGCTTGCGAGCAGAGGAAACCGTGATCTCTGCTTCGGAAAGCGACCGAGCCCGTTCTCACCGAGTCGACCTGCCGAACATCAGGCCCATACAACGCACCGGAGGGAATGCGGGATCAGCCGGTCACGAGTCTCTTTCTAAAAAGAATTTCTCCCGCTCCGTCCTCGACGAGCCCGTCGAGTTTGGCCACCGGGACAAAGCCGAAGCGTTCGTAGAAGGCGAGCGCGCCGGGGTTGAAATCCGAAGCGACGACCCAGATGTTTCGCGCCTTGTCCTGCCGCGCTCCTGCTTCAAACCAGGAAAGCGCGACGCTGCCGATACCTCGTTTCTGGAACTCCGGCAGAATGCCGATAAATTGCAGGTATGGTCCTCGGAGCCAAGTCTTTCGGACCGAGATCGCCCCCGCGAGCGCCTCGTCGCAAACGATCTCGAAGCGCGGCGCATCCTCTTCCTTCGCCGAGAGAAACTGGGAAAGCATCTTCGACGTATAATGGTACCGCGCCCAAGGATCGATCAGCGCAAGTGCTTCGCCGAGGCGCTCTGCGCTTTCCGCGGTCATCGGTCGAAACGACACCGTTCCCGCAGACACGCTCTCGGAACGCATCTTCGCCATATCAGTTCGTCATTCGGGCCGACGGTGAAGAAACGGTCTTGCGCTTCTTTTTGGAGGCAGCCTTTCCTTGCACCGGAGAGGTGAAGGCAACCTTCGCGCCGGTCTTGGCACCCGGATTGAGCGGCTTCTTGAGCGCCCAGAGGAAATCATAGCGATTGACGTCTCCGGGCTTGCGATCATAGCACTCGGACGCGATCACCGGCTTTCCCATCTTCATCAGCTCGCTGACAGTAACGAACGTATAGCCCTTGGCTTTGAGCTTCGGAACCGCAATCCTGAGCGCATCCGCCGTGTGCCAGCCACGACCGTTCGCATGATTGACGATGATCGACCCTGGTTTCGCCTCATCGACCATCGCCGCCGCGATACGCGCCGCCGACTCGTGTGGATCGGGATCGCCCGTTGCGACATCCCACTGAATGGCGAGCATCCCTGCGTCGTTGACGGTCTTCATCGCGACGGGGTTACACGTACCGTAAGGAAAGCGGAACACTTTCGGCTGCTCCGGAACGCCGCCCATTCCCTCGGGCAATGATGCGGCGCATTGCTGAGCGGCCAAATTGGCCCGCGCATCTTCATAGGCCTTCTGCGGTGCCAGCACCTGCTGGCGAATGGCAGCTGGAGACAAAAGCCGGAGGTTCGCATGGGTCTCGGTATGGTTGCCGATCTCGAACAACGGATCGGCCATCAGTTGCTCAGTCCGCGCACGATGTGAAACGATCCATTTGCCGCCGGCAAAGAATGTCGCTTTGACACCTTGCTCGCGCAGATAGTCGAAGATGCGGCCATCGTAGCCCGCGATCTCGCCGCGCTGCTCGCAGAGATCGAACGTCAGCGCGATGACCTTTTCGCCCTTCGGCACGTCGACCCGACGGATCGATCCGCGAAGGGCATCGGGAACGGGCGGGGCAGTCTTGAAACCGGCGATGTTGATCGGCGTATCGTAGGTATGGTTGCCGCGAGCGATTTTTTCTTCGCCGGGCACGCCTGCGAGAAGAGCCGGCGCATAGCATGCGTGCAGAAGCGCGTCATTCCGCGCCGACGCTGGAGACCAATGTGCCGATGCAAAAGCAGCGGCAAGGAGAACGACAGTCGGGATGCGCTTGGCCAACATCATCTGCCCTTGAAATCCGGCTTGCGCTTCTCGAGAAAGGCGCGACGTCCCTCGATATAGTCTTCGCTTTCGAAACAGGCCGTCACCGCGGCATCGAGAGCGGCCATGTCGGGGTGCTCGGGATGTCGTGAAATTTCATCGATGACACGTTTCGCCGCTGCGACGGACAGTGGAGCATTCGCGGCGATCTCGTGGGCGAGGGATCTGACAGTCGCATCAAGTTCTGCCTTCGGAACGAGCTGCGAGACAAGCCCCATGGCTTCCGCATCTGCGGAGCGGAATCGCCTGCCGGTGAACAAAAGCTCCTTTGCGCGCGCCGCAGGAACCGCCGCCAGGATCGGGCGCACCCAGCGCGCGTTGTAGCCGATGCCGAGTTTCGCTGCAGGAATGGCATACTGGCTCGCGTCGTCGGCGATGCGCATGTCGCAGCAGAGAGCAAGTCCGAGCCCGCCGCCAAGGCAGAACCCGTGGATCATGGCGAGCGTCGGCTTCGGGCATCCGATCAGCGCGTTGAAGGCCGCATCGTTGAGCGCGTCGTACGTCTTCGCGGAATCGCCACTCCGTGAACTCTCGAACTCCGAGATATCGGCGCCCGCGGAAAAAGCCTTGTCGCCTGCGCCACGCAAAATAACGACCCTGACATCCGGATCCCCGACCGCCTCCGCAATGGCGTCGGGAATGGCTTTCCACATCGCTGCCGTGAGCGCGTTCATCCGCGCCGGATTGTCGGCCGTGATCCACGCGATCGCCCCATCCTTGGAATATCGCAATGTCGGGTTGGCGACTTCGGCGGCATCTGCCATATACAGGTGTCCTTTCCTCTCGGCGGCCATTTAATTGGCAATTGAACACATCGCAAACGTCCGCCAGGGCGGCAGATGCACGCAACGGCAGGAAAGTGTATAAGTTTAATGATGAGATCGATTGACCGCTCTCAAAGGCGCCGTTAATCGCCTGCCGGAATTGAGTGAACGGACCGGATCCAAGCCAGAGGCCACTCGTGTCGAAGACGAAAACAGCCACGTCGAAAGTCCAGGTCGTCGATCCGATCTGGGCCCAGATACGCGCCGAAGCCGAAGCCGCAATGAATGCAGAGCCGGCCCTCGGAAGCTTCATATTCGCGACGGTCCTCAGTCATCAGCTGCTCGAGGACGCGGTATGCCATCGCCTCGCACAGAGGCTGAACCACACCGATGTCGATGCAGGCCTGATCTCTCAGACCTTTCAGGAAGTCCTCGCCGATCAGCCCCAGCTCGGCGCAATTTTCCGGGCGGATCTTCAGGCGGTCTATGACCGCGACCCGGCGTGCACGCGATTTCTCGATCCGCTGCTGTACTTCAAGGGCTTTCATGCCCTGGTAACGCACCGGTTCGCGCATGCGCTCTGGAAGGACCGGCGCGTGGACTTCGCGCTTTATCTGCAAAGTCAGTCTTCGCGCATGTTCGCGGTCGACATTCATCCTGCCGCACGTCTCGGCAAAGGCATCATGCTCGATCACGCGACGGGCTTCGTCGTCGGCGAAACGGCGGCGGTCGGCGACAACTGCTCGTTTCTGCATGCCGTGACTCTTGGCGGCAGCGGCAAGGAGACCGGTGACCGTCATCCGAAGATCGGCGATAACGTGCTGGTCGGGGCCGGTGCGAAGATCCTCGGCAACATCAAGGTCGGCTCCTGCTCGCGAGTGGCTGCCGGCTCCGTGGTTCTTTCCGAAGTTCCACCCAACGTGACCGTCGCAGGTGTGCCCGCCAAGATCGTTGGCAGCGCCGGCTGTGCCGAACCCGCCCGCTCGATGGAGCAGGGCTGGGTCGATGATTTCGGCGGACTTTAAGATCGTTCAGGAGAAAGCAATTGAAAAAGGAAGAGCTGGCTCGCCTGCAGGCCTACCTGCGCAAAACACTTGGAGCCAAGACGCTCGAGGTCAGGGCACAGCCCAAGAAAGACGATATGGCCGAAGTCTTCATCGAGGGTGAGTTCATCGCCACGCTCTATCGCGAGGTCGAGGAAGGCGAAACGTCATATCAGTTCCAGATGGCGATCCTCGATATGGATCTCGAAGGCGTCTGAGGCCGAGCCGCGCACATGCCGCTTTACACCCTTGATGGCGAAGGCGTCGTCACGCCTCCGCTAGGCGCATTCTGGATCGCACCGAATGCAATTGTCCTTGGCAAGGTGAAACTCGAAGAGGACGCCAGCGTCTGGTTTGGCACCGTGCTACGTGGCGACAATGAATTGATTACCGTCGGCGCGCGGTCGAACGTCCAGGACGGCTCAGTTCTCCACACTGACCCCGGCTTTCCATTGACGATCGGCGAAGACTGCACGATCGGACACATGGTCATGCTCCATGGCTGCACGATCGGCCGCCGCAGCCTGATCGGGATCGGCAGCATCGTCATGAATGGGGCGAAAATTGGGGAGGAGTGCGTGATCGCTGCGGGAGCGCTGATCCCCGAGGGAAAGGAAATTCCTCCGCGCTCGATGGTCATGGGATCTCCAGGAAAGATCGTCCGGCAATTGAACGACGAGGAGGTCGAGCGCTTTGGGCGTGCCGCAGGTCGCTACGTCGCCAATTGGAAGCGCTATGCTCGCGGCCTTTCTCCACAATCCTGATCCGAGCGAACACCCAAAACGAAAGAGCGGACCGCGTCTGGGGGGCGCGATCCGCTGGGCGGGTCCAGCAAGATGAGGGGGACGGCAGAGAGCCGGACCTGCAAGAGTGTTGTTGCCAAAATGGCCGAATGGCCTCAGGGGAAATTTGGGATCGCGTCGAAGAGCGCCGGATTGAGGGACTGGACACCTGACAGCGCGGGCGGCGTTGCGGCATCGTTCGGATCGAGCGAAACCCAAACCTTCGGATCCATGTAGGATTGCCGCATCACGTAGTGATAAGGCGTCTGGTTCCAAAGGCGCACGACGTCGATTTTGTTGTCGAGGATATAGTCGCCTTGCGTCGTCCGTGCCGTGAGAACGGCATGCCCTTCATTCTTCTCATCCCGTACGACCGTCATGAGCAGAGCACCTGACGGCCAGCCGCGCGCAATCAGCCGGTGCCGCTTGAGAAGGGCGTAGTCCTCGCAGTCGCCGCGGGTCTTTGGGATCGTCCAATATTCCGCGACGCCGTAAATTTCCATGTCGGTCGCAGGTTCGATTTCATGATTGACCGAGCGATTGACCTCATCAAGTTCGCTCAGAACCTGCGGTGTTGCCCGGTAGCGTGAATCGTCCGCAGACGTGACGATGCATTCCTGAGGCATTCGCTCGCAGAAGGCGACGAAGCCGTACGGCGGCTGTGAACTGCCGTAAATCCGCATGAACTCTGGTGCTCGGGTCGCCGGACTGATGACCGCGACCTGTTGCGCCGCCGCAGGCAACGCCGCACCAAACAACGACAAAGCCATGAAAATGGCTACGCTACCGTACTTCATGATACGCCCTCGAACACGGTACGATACTGTATGCGACACAACTGGTTTTAGCATGAATACCCGCCGTGGCATTCGCGCTAAATCTTCATAAAAGTTTATGTTTGGGATTTTGGCAACTCGGCGAAGGATTTTAGGCATCACACAACCAACGCGAAAAACATTCAGGGAAATCTGTCGCGCAACGCCTCGGGCGAAAGCAGCGACAGAAATTGGAGTCCAATTCCATGTTCGTGGTGACGTCGAACGATCGCCCGCGTTTTCCCGGCCATCACGAGGCTGCCGATAGGCGGCCGCGCGGGCGTGCCAATCGAAGCGCCAGATGCCGAAAGATCGAGCAATTCGACGTCGATGATGACGCCGTCTTCGACTTTCAACGTAGTGCGTCGCCCCCGAGTTCCGATCCGCTCATGCTGGCGTCCGGTCTCCTCGGGGAAATCATCTTTGTTGATGAGCCACATAATCTGCGCGGCGAGCTTTTCGCGCTTATGCTCGGTAACTTTGAATATGAACGCGAACCCATCCGCCGTAACCCGCGAAACCGCCCCTTCGAGCCCACCAAGATGCTCGAAATAGACGACGACCCGCTCGCCGACTTCGGGAGTATGCGCCGTAATAACGGCCGCCCCGCCGACGGAGACGTCTTTGAGACGACAGGTATATTCGCTGCGATCGGCGCGCATGAAGCGGCCCGAAAGCGAAAGCGGCAGACGGCGGTGCCGACGCAAATCTCCGACCTTCAGCGCATCGGCCTGATGGCGTGTGTCGCGGATGATGCTCGAATGCACGGCCATAGCCGACCTTTGAGATGCCGAAAGGTGCTGGTCCTCTAGGCGATCTCCGCGCAGTCGACGTGCGAATGGCGCCCAAAAATACTATGCGGGCGCGGTCCTTAATGAAGTTCTAAAAGGCGCACCAAATTCGGCCTTCGGTGCAAAGGGAAGCTTATGGTTAAATTCAGGATTACCGCTCCTCGGCGGAGCTGCTGAGGCCGCCTTCGTAGACCCGGAATTGCCGTCGATTTGATCTGACGATCCGCGCCGCGCGCCGCATCGGCAATACTGGCGACTGGTAATCGATCTGGCAGGCATTGGCTGAGACGCGGCCGTCGGGCCAGATGACTTCATTGTCTGTGAGCTTGAGATTTACGAGTGGTACCGTACCGAGCCAGGAGGGAGCGTCCATCGGCACGATGCATCCGAGAAAGCGTTCGACCGCATCCCCCGTGTGCACGAGCGGCATAATCAGAAGTTCGAACGTCGCCGTCAGTCCGGCGCCATCATCGGCGGACATGCGAAATAGTCCGACGGCGCAGTGGGATGTGATGAGCTCCATTCGATCTCGCAGCATCACCGCATCTTCGACGTCGAACAGGTCGAAGAGATTTTTTCCCCGCAGTTCCCTGCCGAGCGTCTCGATAATCCGCGATCCCGCCAGGCGAAAACGCGTATTCGCCGGATTGACCCGTTCGAGAATAAACGTATCGGGAAGGTTGGTCGCAATACGCGAGGGTTCGATCTCGAACCGCTTGGGTGCCGGGCGCGTCCCGCGGAGTGCATTCCAATATGAATATAACGACAGGCTGATGGCTTCTTTCATGCTCACCGAAACGATCCCGCAACTGACTTGGTCGGCAGGCCCGCCGGAGCGAGGCCGTACCATTTCGGAGCACGCCGCGGCGCGGAAGCTCCAACGTGGGGGAAGGGGAGCATCCTTCGTGCCAGGGCAGTCCCGGCGCGACGGTCTTGTCCTTACGCGGTGTTGCCGCCTTTTAGCCGAGCCGTTAACAACAGCCCCTCGGATGCCGGAAGCTGAATCGGATCAAATTGGGACGGTGACGTGAGCAGGGAACCCATATTCAACGTCCCGGGCACGGTCCTGGCGATGCTCGCGGTGTTGATCGCAGTCCATGCTGCATTATCGATGCTGTCGCCTGACGCGTACCTGTGGTGGGTACTGGCGCTCGCGTTCATTCCGGCACGTTATGCGTCCGCGCCGATCGCATTTCCAGGCGGCGACGTCGCGGACGTGACGTCCTTCGTCACACACATGCTCGTTCACGCGGACCTCACCCATCTGGCATTCAACGGTCTTTGGTTACTCGCCTTCGGCTCGGTTCTGTGCGCACGCCTCGGCGGACTTCGGTTCACTATATTCTCGCTCTGCGGTGGCATTGCAGGCGCGCTCTTGTTCCTGCTGTTCAATCCAGGACTCGATGCTCCGGTTATCGGCGCATCCGGCGCCGTTTCCGCGATGATGGGCGGCGTGATGCGGTTCCTTTTCAATGCGATCGATAGGGGCGAAGGATATTTGCTGCGCTCCGAACCGTCCGCTATTCCCGCAGTAACCGCCGCCGGTGCATTGCGCGATCGCCGCATTGTCTTCGCATCCATCGCTTTTCTCGGGATCAACTTGCTGGCGATCATCGGCTTCGGAAAGTTCGGGGAGACCGGCGCGATCGCGTGGGAAGCGCACATCGGCGGTTATCTCTTCGGACTTTTCTTCTTCGGAGTTTTTGACCGTTCAGAAGGGCGTGCAGCGCAAAATGATTTACCGCCTACAGCAGATTTCGAATGAAAGCTTGCAATCCTGTAAGAATTGCCTCAGCCTTCTGACAGGTCCGCCGACAGAGCGGATGTCGTTGGGTTAGAGACGCAGCGGAATGCCGGCGGAAGACCGAGCAGGCTTGCGGGCTGAGAATTAAACGCAAGCGTTTCGCCTCGACTTCAGTTCGGCAGGACGTTCCCGGAACGGAGGCTGAACCATGATCATCGGTCAAATATTGAAGTCGAAGGGCCGCGGCGTGACGACGGCGTCGCCCGAGGATTCAATTCAGGAAATCACGCTGCGGCTGGCGAGCCGCAAGATCGGCGCTGTCATAATCCTCGAGAATGGGAAAGTCGCCGGCATCATTTCCGAGCGCGACATCATCCGTCTGATTGCCGAGCACGGCGCTGACGCGCTCTCGATGCCCGCGAAGGACGGTATGACTCGCGATGTCGTCTTCTGCACCGGCGATTGCACACTCGACGAAATCATGGAAACGATGACCCAGGGCCGCTTCAGGCATCTTCCCGTGATCGAGGGCGATGAGCTTGTCGGCATCATCTCGATCGGCGACGTCGTCAAGTACCATACTGCCGAGGTTGAGCTCGAAGTTACGGCAATGCGCGATTACTTGGCGACGGGCTGAAGATCGCGCTGCACGGCAGGCCCGCGGTCTGCCTCGCTGCGACCGCGTTTGGGATCGCAGGCTTCAATCTCGTGAACCATGTCGTCGAGTTGCCGCTCGACGGCTTGCATGCCGCGCTCGATCGCTTCTTCTGCGCGATGAAAATCAAAGAGACCGACGTCTTGCAAGCGTGGTGAGATCATCGCATCCGGCGGATCGCCGGCGAGACGAGAGCGGGCGATGCGATCCTGTACAATGTTGAGCGCATCGACCATCACGGTCGAGATGCCGGGCGCGCCGTCGCCTTTGCCGAAGATCTGCCGCTGCAGGAGAGCGCGCACGCCCTTTTTGCCCTCACTCTCGGCTGCGGCCGCGAGCTGCAACTGCTCGTCAGCCTCCGAGAACGTGGCTTCCGGCGTCGAGATCACGCTGCCGCGTCCGAGAATGTCGAAGTTGAGATTGACGGCGATCACGAAGCGGGCGCCGAGCGCGCGGCAGACGGACACCGGAATGGGGTTGACGAGAGCACCATCGAACAGCCAGCGGCCGTTGACCTTGACCGGCCTGAACACGCCCGGCAGTGCGTAAGAAGCGCGAACCGCATCGACGAGTCGCCCACGCGACAGCCAGTGCTCGTGTCCGGTTCCGATCTCGGTCGCAACGGCAGTGAAACGCGTGCCCAGATCTTCGATGTTGCGATCGCCGAGATGCTGCTCGAGCCGGTCGCAAAGGCGCTGTCCGCTGATGAGACCCGTCCCGGCAAAATTGAAATCGAGATAGCCGAAAATGCGTTTGGGGGTGAGTTCGCGCGCCCAGCGCTCGAGATTGTCGAGATGATCTGCGGCGTAGCATCCGCCGACGACTGCGCCGATCGACGTGCCGGCGATGACGTCCGGACGGATACCGGCGCGTTCGAGGGCTCTCAACACACCGATGTGCGCCCATCCACGCGCAGCACCACCGCCAAGAGCTAGTCCAATTCGTACGTTGGTTCGGCCGAGCACGATAGCACTCCCGATTAGACCCTCCGTCGCTGCCTCGGCAGTGCAGGGGCTGCACATGTCAGGCTAGCGCCATGCGATTAAGGTCCCACTACTGATAGGTAATCAAGGTGTGAACGCTCGCAATGGCAAACGCCGAAGGTTGGGCGTCGCGCTTCAGTCAGACGGTGCTTTTGGCTCGTTGTCTGGGAGAAATTCTAAAGCCCCCGCGGACTCGTGATCAGAGCCGACGATGCGTCTGTAGAAACAGGAGCGGGCACCAGTGTGACATGCAACGCCATCGCCCTGCACCTCCGCGCGGATCCAAATGACGTCCTGATCGCAATCGGTCCGCAACTCTACCACTTTGAGAAGATTGCCGCTTTCCTCGCCCTTCTTCCAAAGCTTGCCGCGTGAACGACTCCAGAAGTGCGCGAAGCCGGTCCCGATTGTCTCGGCCAAGGCGTCCTTGTTCATGTAGGCGAACATCAGCACGTCGCCGGACTGAGGATCTGTCACGATCGCAGGGATCAAGCCATCCGCATCGAATTTGGGTTGGAACGATCGCGTGGTTTCAATCGTCTCGGACGCCGTCTTTCTGCTCGTCATGACGACGCTCCATTGCGAAAAACACATATGTGACGTGCAAATCTGTTCATCTGGCTATGCCCGGTAGGCAGGAAGTGCGCCGGGTTATTCTCGCATTCGTGGGCGGCTCACCTTATATACGGCCACCTGGACGTCTGGAGGAGGGGGCTGCCTGCAGGCAGTAGCCGAAAGACCATATAAGACGCAAAGACCGCCATGGCCGACCTTGATGAGATCTACAACACGCGCATCCTCGAATTGGCGGGCGCGATCTCGCATACCGAGCGGTTGAGCAATCCCGACGGTACGGCGACGGGGCATTCGAAACTCTGCGGCTCGACCGTCACCGTCGATCTGAACCTCAAGGGCGGACGGGTGAGCGCATTCGGACAATCCGTCAAGGCATGCCTGCTGGGGCAGGCGTCGGCGTCCGTGATGGCACGCGAGATCGTCGGCTCGACGCCTGAGGAGCTTCGCCAAGTCGGCCAGCAGATGCGCGCGATGCTGAAGGAGAACGGCGCACCGCCGAGCGGACGCTGGAGCGACCTCGCGGTTCTTGAGCCCGTGCGAAATTACAAAGCGCGTCAGGCGTCGACGCTGCTCGTATTCGACGCCGTCGAGAGAGCACTCGATGACGCTGCAGCGCGAAGCAACGCTTCCCT
>CAYYDL010000005.1:0-2859 GCA_964470545.1 uncultured Hyphomicrobium sp.
CGTCGCCACTTTGCCGCTTGCCATCCTATGTGCAGTCATCGCTAGCCTCGGCCCCGCGTTGTTCGTCACCGCACTCAACGTGAAATACCGCGACGTTCGCTCTATCATTCCGGTCGCCATCCAATTTGGACTTTACGTATCGCCAGTTGGGTTTTCGAGCGAGATCATCCCGGCCGATCTTCGCATCTGGTACAGCCTCAATCCCGTTGTCGGTGTTATCGATTTGTTCCGCTGGTGCCTGCTCGGCGATGCCAACCGACTTTACATTCCGGGCATGGTTGCAAGTTTTATGTCGACGGTGCTCATGCTGTGGATTGGCGTGAGCTACTTCCGGCGAACAGAGCGCACGTTTGCCGATCTCATATAGCTCGGCAAGGAACAAAGAATGAGCGAGACCGTCATTCGCGCCGAAGGACTCTCGAAGACGTATCTCATCGGTCACCGACAGCGCGAGCGCTATAGCGTGCTTCGGGATGTTCTAGTGAGGACTGCGAAAAGTTGGGCGCGTACGACGTTGGATGCGGCACGTGGCCGTCAACTCGTCCTGGGCGACGAAGTCGAGGAATTCTGGGCCCTCAGGGATGTCTCGTTTGAAATCGCCTCCGGCGACGTTGTCGGGATCGTTGGGCGCAATGGCGCAGGCAAATCAACGCTGCTCAAGATCCTGTCCCGGATCACCGAGCCAAGCGCCGGAAAAGTTGAGATCAGAGGTCGCGTCGCAAGTCTCCTCGAGGTCGGAACCGGATTTCATGCAGAGCTGACCGGGCGCGAAAACATCTATCTCAATGGAACCATTCTTGGGATGAGGCGCGCGGAAATCAAACGCAAGTTCGAGGAAATTGTCGCCTTCGCGGATGTCGAGAAGTTTCTCGACACGCCGATCAAGCGCTATTCAAGCGGCATGTATGTGCGCCTTGCTTTCGCAGTGGCAGCACACCTGGAGCCCGAAATCCTGATCGTTGATGAAGTGCTTGCCGTCGGTGACGCCGAATTCCAGCAGAGATGCCTTGGAAAAATGCGGAGCGTCGCTGGAGAGGGACGAACCGTCCTCTTCGTCAGTCACAATCTGGCGTCGGTCAGGACGCTCTGCGATCGAGCGATCATGCTGTCCGGAGGGCAGCTTGTCGGCGAAGGCTCCGTCGAGAGCGTTATCGGTCGCTACATCAACGCCGGCGCGTCAGCCCACACCCTCTCCTTCGCTGCAAACCCGCTTCACGCATCCATCTCCTCACTCTCCGTCGATCAGGATGCGCTCACAAAGCGGAATCTGGTCGTCGACATTGCGTTCGTATCCCCACATCCTCTTCACAGACCTGTCGGCAGCGTCATGCTTCGCGCCGACACCGGCGAGCCGGTCTGGGGTTCGGATAATCGCTTTCATTCCATAAGGGACGATATGAGTGCACTGACCGCTGGAGTCTTGCGATGCGAGGCACATCGATTGCCACTGCGGCCCGGAAGGTATCACCTCTCTGCATCTCTGGCGGATTGGCATGAGGCTCTCGACTCCAAACTCGATATTCTGAGCATCGCCATCGGGGACAACGCGACTGAGGGGCTGCGGCTTCCACCGTCCGTCGTTGGGCACATCGACTGGCCCGCGGAATGGCATTCGACTCGAATGGAAGACGGGTCGGCGGCGTAACCGGGAGGCACCACACTGTTTCAGTGCGCATGCTTTCACAGCGGCGCCGTCAGAAAAAGCGAAACGCGTATTCCGCCATGGGAAACCGGTCCTATTGGGAGTGCAAACGGCAAGCCCGTCGCCGAAGCAAGCGACGCCTCATTCGTAATGACGCCGACCCGCCAGCCGGAAAAGTGCAAGAGCAGAGTTTGTCCCAACGAACGATAGAGCGGATGCAAGCGCTTTTTGTCGCCGATACGATCTCCATATGGCGGGTTCACGATGACAAGCCCCGGTGGGCCCTCGGGCGCTACGAGATCACTGATGACATGCTGATGAAATTCGGTGATGTCGGAAACGCCTGCGCGTTTAGCGTTGGCGCGGCTCATTGAAATCGCGCCAGCGTCGCGATCGCTGCCGTAAAAGCGCGCCTCCGGCTTCACAAAGGCTCCAGCATTGCGCATTCGCGACCAAGCGGCTTCATCGAAATTGGCCAATTCCTCGAACGCGAAATGGCGAGATCGGCCTGGCTTGAGGCCCGCCGCTATTTCCGCCGCCTCGATGACGAACGTCCCCGATCCGCACATCGGATCGACGACCGGCTCGTTCCCGAGATATCCACACAAGCGCAGGAAAAGCGCCGCCAGTGTCTCTCGCATCGGCGCTTTGTTTACGGCCTGCTTATGGCCGCGCTTGTGGAGAAGATCACCCGACGTGTCGATGCCGATCGTGCAAACATCGTTCTCGATGTGTACCTTGACGCACACCTCGGCTTCCGGGGAGACGTCGGCGCCGAGTTCCTCGCGGATCGCTGTTTCGATGCGCTGCGCAGCGGCGCCCGAGTGATAGATCCGGGATTTTTTACAGGAGGCCTCCACGCGGAACGGCCTGTCTGGGCGAAGGACCTCCCCCCAGGGAAGACGACGAGAACGTTTGTCGAGCTGGGCGAGGTGAAGAACCCTGAATGTCGCCATCCGCGCAATGACGCGGCTGGCACCCCGTAGTTCGAGATTTGCCCGCCAGACTTCCGGCCAATCTCCCCGAATCGTGACTCCGCCTTTGACGGCGCAAGGCATCTTGAAGCCGTTCGCTCGCGCCTCGTCACAAAGCGCGGCTTCCAATCCCGGCGGCACAACCAGAAAAATTTCGAATTCAGTCTTCGGATCGGTCATGCGGCCTGCATATCCGTTAGCCGGGCACGGATCGATATCTTTTTCCGGCCGGGAAAGCTTGGC
>CAYYDL010000006.1:0-8603 GCA_964470545.1 uncultured Hyphomicrobium sp.
CTCGCTTCCCATTTTCTACGCCGCGCTGCGCAGCACAAAAGTCACATGAGGGTGCACAAGCAAGCGGCTGACTGAACGTTCATTTTTTGGGCTTGCTCGCGCCACCATTCCGCATAGTCTTAAATGTATCACACTCTGGCGGCCGCGGCATTCATCGAGGGGTTGGGCAACTTGGAAAATAGAACATCGGCGCTCGGGAGGCGCCTTGGACTTCCATCAGGGTTCGCTGGTGCGCTTTTTGCCGCCTTCCTCCTAGGCTCTCCAGACGTTGCCCGTGCCGAAATCGGATCAGACGAGCCCCATCTTGAGGCCGCTCAACCACCGGAAGATCCGCGTGACATCGCCGACAGCGATTTCCCTTACAAATTGCGCAAGATTGCCGACAAGCTCGAAAGCCCGTGGTCGATCGGATTCCTGCCCGACGGACGAATGCTCGTCACTGAGCGTCCTGGCCGGCTGCGCGTGATCGTGGGCGATCAATTGCAGCCAGAGCCCATCTCCGGCGTGCCGACCGTTCTCTGCTGCAGCCATTCGGGATTGCTCGATGTGCTGGCCGATCCCGACTTTTCGAACAATCACCGGCTTTTTCTCAGCTACATGCACGGGACGCCCGAAGCCGGGACGATCCGGATCGCGAGCGCCATCCTCGAGGGCAATGAGCTCATCGACAAGAAAGTCATTTTCGAAAGCCGCCCCGCATTGAGGGGCCTCGATCAAATCGGCGGACGGATCGCCTTTGGCCCCGATCACGCGCTTTATCTGACGATCGGCGATCGCTTCCAGATGGAGCACGCACAAAACCTGCTCGATGACGGCGGCAAGATCATACGGATCAACACCGACGGCTCGATCCCGAACGACAATCCATTTGTCGGCCGAAGCGACGTATTACCGGAGATCTACAGCTACGGTCATCGCAACCCGCAGGGCTTGATCGGAAATGTCGGCGATGGCCAGCTTTGGGCAATCGAGCAAGGTCCTAAGGGTGGTGACGAACTCAATCTGATCACGGCGGGCAGCAACTACGGGTGGCCCCTCGTCACGTACGGCACCAATTACGACGGGACCATCATCTCAGATGAGACTTCGGCGCCGGGCCTTGTTGATCCGACGTATTTCTGGGTTCCGTCCGTCGCGGCGGCCAGCCTCGTATCCTACTACGGCAACGTCATGCCTGACGACTGGCGCGGAGATTTCCTTGTCGGAACGCTCGCGGGAGAATGCCTGATCCGGCTGCGCATGGATTCCGGGCGCGTCGTGAAAGAAGAGCGCTATCTGCACCATACGATTGGCCGCATCCGAGATGTCGCCGTCGGGCCGGACGGGTATATCTACCTGCTGCAGGATAGCAGTGAGGCTGCTGTTTATCGGATCGAACCGCTGACCGACCAGGTCGCCCGCGCGAAGCCGCAGCAATAGATATTGCCCGCGGCAGATTTTTAGATGTCAAGAAATCGTATGGGCCGGATCAAACCATCCGGCCCATTTCTGTTACACCGATCCGTCAAACGACTGCGACAAGGAGTGAATGACGATGGCGGACCGGCTCAAGGGCAAGATTGCGATCATTTCAGGCGGCTCAACAGGCATGGGCGGAGCATCGTCGCTACTTTTTGCGGCGGAAGGCGCTGCTGTCGGCGTCATCGATCGGCGGGAAAAAGAGGGCCAAGCCGTGGTCGATGAGATCAACGGGAAAGGCGGCAAGGCCGTTTTCGTCGCGGCCGACGTCGCGGATGAAGAGCAGGTCAACGATGCGGTCGCCAAGGTGACGTCGGCCCTCGGACAGGCCAACGTGCTGTTCAATCACGCCGGCACGATCATCATTAAGCCGTTCCTCGAAATGACGCTCAAGGAGTGGGAATGGCTTATGGGCATCAACGTGACGAGCATGTTCCTGATGACGAAGGCCGTCCTGCCGGGCATGATCGAAATGGGTGGCGGCTCGATCGTATGCACGTCGTCGATCTCGGCGATTGCGGCGACGCCGCTCGAGACGGCCTACAACACGTCGAAGGCGGCCTGCCACATGTTCGCGCGGTCGATCGCGGTCGAATATCGCGACAAGGGCATTCGCTGCAATGCAGTTGCCCCGGGGTTCGTCGCGACGCCGCACGGAATACGCGAGGTCGCTGAACTTCAAAAGCTTGGCGTCGATGCATCGGAAGAGGCGCTCGCCGTGCAACAGGGGCGGCTCTGCAAGCCAGAAGAAGTCGCCAACGCAGCACTATTCCTTGCGAGCGACGAAGCGAGCTTCGTCAACGGCGCATCCATTTTCGTCGACAACTGCTTTACGGCGGTTTGAGGTGTCATGTCATCCTCGGCCAAGCGCGACGAAGACGCGCCAAAGGCCGGGGATCCCGCGCAAGAATCGTCGAAGACGCGAATGATTTTGTGCCCTTGGCGAGTTTTACGCTGCATCCCCGAACGCGATCGCGCTGCTCACGCGTTCGATGATGACGGAGATGCCTAACCGATCAACTCGGGGCCTTGCTGGCCTTCTATCAGAAACTGGGATTCGTCCTTGAGGTTCACGCCCGTCAGGCCGCGGCGGAAAGCTTCGCGCAGGAGCCATGCGGTCTTGAACGCGCCTTCCTCGTAAGACAGCCCGCGCTGGCGAACATTGGAAATGCAGTTTCGGTCGGCATCCTTCAGGCCGACACGCGGCGCAAAGGTGAGATAAACACCGAGGCTGTCGGGCGAAGACAGTCCCGGGCGCTCTCCGATCAGAACCAGCACAGCCTTCCCGCCGAGGATTTCTCCGGCTTCGTCACCCAGCGCGACGCGCGCGTCAGCGGCGAGCAGAACGGGCGAGAGTTTCCATGCGCTCTTGGCGGCGTAGGGCAGGAATGCGGTCAGATACGGCACGATATTGGCCATCACAGCCGTCGACGACAGGCCGTCACCAACCAGCACGACGAGATCAGGACGTGCGGCCTCCATTTCGGCGGCACGCATCAGGGCCTCGCGCGAATGATCCGACAGCTTGCGGCCAAGGTCCGGGCGGCGCAGATACTCTGAACGGTCGCTGGCGGCGCTTGCGACACGGAGCGTCGATAGGCCGAGATCGGCAAGGCCATTTTCGATCGGCGTCCAGTCGATCGGCGTCGTCACAGCATCGCGCGCCATCGCGTGCGACAGCGCGAAGTTCAGGACTTCGTGCGTGGGCATCGCCGAGCCCGATCGGCCGAGACCGATGCGGGCATCTGTGAACTGCTTGAGGTTGGCCCAGGGGTCCGCTGCCATGTCACGCCGCCAATGCCTGAGCGTGGGTCAAGAGCGGATTGCCCGGACGATGCGGCGCGAGGTGGCCGTGCGAGTCCGTTACGCCGATCTTCGTCAGCCACGCATCGAACTCAGGCGCCCGTTTGAGGCCCAGCGCTTCGCGCACATAAAGCGCATCGTGGAACGAGGTCGATTGATAGTTCAGCATGATGTCGTCGGCGCCAGGGATGCCCATGATGAAGTTGACGCCCGCCGCGCCGAGCATCATCAGCAGGATGTCCATATCGTCCTGGTCGGCTTCGGCATGGTTGGTATAGCAGATGTCGCAGCCCATCGGCAGGCCAAGCAGCTTGCCGCAGAAGTGATCCTCTAGCCCGGCGCGAATGATTTCCTTGCCGTTGTAGAGATATTCCGGGCCGATGAAGCCGACGACGGTATTGACGAGCAGCGGCTTGAATTGCCGCGCGACGGCGTAGGCGCGCGCTTCGAGCGTCTGCTGATCACAGCCATGATGCGCATCGGCCGATAATGCGGATCCCTGCCCCGTCTCGAAATACATGCAGTTGTCGCCGACGGTGCCGCGCTTCAGGCTCAAAGCGGCTTCGCGGCCTTCCTTCAGGTGCGCGAGCGTGACCCCGAACGAAGAGTTGACGCCCTCGGTGCCGCCGATCGACTGGAACACGAGATCGACGGGCGCGCCTTTCGCGATGGCGTCGATCGTCGTCGTGACGTGCGTGAGAACACAGCTCTGGGTCGGGATTTCGAAGCGGCGGATGACGTCGTCCATCATCACCAACAGGTCGGTGATCGCGCCGACGTTGTCGCTTGCGGGGTTGATGCCGATGACGGCATCGCCGCAGCCATACATCAAGCCGTCGACGATCGAAGCCGCGATGCCCTTCTTATCGTCGGTTGGATGGTTCGGCTGCAGGCGCGCGGACATATGACCCGGTAGGCCAATTGTATCGCGGAACTTCGTGATGACGTGCGCTTTCTTCGCGCCGAGGACGAGATCCTGATTGCGCATGATCTTCGAGACGGCTGCCACCATCTCCGGCGTCAAACCCGGCGCGAGGGCGGAGACCTTCTCCGGCGTCGCCTTTTCCGACAACAGCCAGTCGCGGAACTCGCCGACGGTCATTGCGGCGACCGGCGCGAAAGCGGCGGTGTCGTGGGTGTCGACGATCAGGCGCGTGACGTCGTCGTCTTCATAGGGAATGATGGCTTCGTTCAGAAACTGCTTCAGCGGCACGTCGGCGAGCGCCATCTTGGCGGCAACGTTTTCGGCGGCCGATTTGGCGGCGACGCCCGCGAGCACATCGCCTGAGCGCGGCGGCGTCGCCTTCGCCAGAAGCTCTCTCAGGGATGAAAACGTGTAGGTCGTCCCGCCCGCGTGCACCCGATACATGGCATCTCTCCAGATTTCGCCGGTTGCCGGTCAATAATGGCCTTCCATCGGCTGCGTGCAAGCCAGAATTCTTGGCTTTGGTGGGAGCACGCGGTCAACTGCCAGGACTACTAACTAACGTGCCGCTGCCTTTTCGCGCCGGTGAGCCGATTGCGAACGGGGCCGCCGTTTTGCGAGTTCGGCAACGCCTGCGATGAAAACGTCGATCGAGTCGTCGAAGGCCGCGTCGGGATCGAGCGTCTTCAGCGCCGGGACCAGGTTGCGCGTGGCCTTGTAGGTTTCAGGATCGAGGCCATTGAGTTCCGCTTCCTCCGCGCGCCCGATGGGCCTGAGCAGCCCCTCGGCTTCGGCCAGTGCAAAGCCTAGGACAAAGGCATAGAACGCGAGGCCCAGGCCCGCCGCTTCGGCATCGGGGAGCCCCGCACGGCGCAAGGCGCAATAAACGATCTCACTGGAGATATGGTCTGCGGGTCCTGTTGCATTGTAGCGGAAATGCAGGGGGAACACGCGCGGGTGGCGATGGGCGAGCATACGGTAGGCGTCGGCAACCGCCTTCAAGTCCTGGCGCCAATCGGATGTGGCGGACGACAGCTCGACGCTGCGAAGGCCATGCTCGGCGATCGCCCGAAGCAACTCATCCGTCGTACCGAAGTGATGCAGGATCGTCATCGGATCGACGCCCACCGCTCCGGCGAGCTTACGGATCGAAAAAGATCCTTCGCCGACCGCGGCAAACATGTTGAACGCGGCATCGAGAATTTCGGATCGGTCAACGCCCCGCCGGGCGCGGGATTTCGGCTCAGTCGCCATTCTCTCGGTCTCTTGACTTCTACGGTGTAGAGATTACACTCGAGATCGTTAAAGAAGCAAGTAACGCTCGCGTCAGTGACGGGTGTCGCAGCGGCGGCTCGTGTGGCGGTCTGCCCGTGGAACCCTCCGTTATGGCACTGTTGCAGACGGAATTTCTGGTTTACGATGGCGGGACTTCGCTCACCGCCAAGAGGCGCCGCGTCCGATGAGCAGCATTCCGCACCCCAAACGCGAGCTTTTGAAGCTCTGCGCACGCATCGGCTACACGCCGCACTGACGTCTCCCAGCTTTTTTGCCGTACGGGCATTTCATGCCCGGCCCTTATCCTTTTTCGCTGGAGGCTCGACCGTGTCCAACCGTTTTCAGACCAAGCAGATTCAGCAACTTGATGCGCAGCATCATCTGCATCCGTTCACCGACCATCAGTCGCTGAGGGGCAGCGGAAGCGTCCGCGTCATCGTGAAAGGCGAAGGCCCCTACGTCATCGACAGCGAGGGCAACCGCATCCTCGACGGGATGGCGGGGCTTTGGACGACGAACATCGGCTACGGCAACAAGGAACTGGCGCAAGCCGCCTACGACCAGATGGTCGAGCTGCCGTTCTACAATACGTTCTTCAAGACGACGCATCCGCCGGTTGTTTTACTGGCGCGCAAACTGGCGGAACTCGCGCCGGGACACATCAACCAGGTGTTCTTCGGGTCGTCAGGATCGGAATCGAACGACACCGCGATCCGGCTCCTTCGTCATTATTGGGTGCTGAAGGGCCAGCCGAAGCGGCGCATTATCATCAGCCGCAAGAATGCATATCACGGCTCGACGATCGCGGCGGGGTCGATGGGCGGCATGAGCCATGTCCATGCGCACTCCTATCCCGTCTATGAGGGCTTCCGCCATGTGATGGACCCCTACTGGTACGGCGACTCTTTCCCCGGCGAGACGCCGGAAGCGTTCGGATTGCGCGCGGCGCGGGCGATCGAGGAAGAAATTCTGCGCTGCGGGCCCGAGAACGTCGCGGCGTTTGCGGGCGAGCCGGTTCAGGGCGCAGGCGGCGTCAAGATCGCGCCGTCGACCTATTGGCCCGAAGTTCAGCGCATCGTCGACAAGTACGGCATTCTTCTGCTGGCGGACGAAGTCATCACCGGATTCGGGCGCGTCGGGACGTGGTTCGCTTCCGATTTCTATGGCATCCGGCCGAACCTCATCACGTTCGCGAAGGCGGCGACATCGGGCTACATCCCGCTTTCGGGCGTCCTCGTCGACGACAAGATCACCGAAGCGCTGATGCAGAAGGACGACGACTTCAATCACGGCTACACGTTCTCCGGGCATCCGGTCGCGTGCGCGGTCGCGCTGAAGAACCTCGAGATCATGGAACGCGATCGGCTCGTCCCCAAGGTCAAGGAGACGACAGGACCGGCGCTTGCGAAGCTCTTTTCGCGCTTCAAGGATCACCCGCTTGTCGGCGAAGTGCGGACCGTCGGGCTACTCGGCGCCATCGAACTCGTCGCGGACAAGAAAACGCGGCGGCGCTTCGAAGATCCCGGACGCGTCGGCCTCATCTGCCGCGATCACTTTTTCCGCGAAGGTTTCATCATGCGTGCCGTCTGGGACACGATGGTCTGCGCACCGCCGCTGATCTGGACGGAAGAGCAGTTCGAGGAAGCGGGCCGCGTCATCCAGAAAGCGCTCGATTTGACGCTCTCCGACGTCAGGGGAGAAATGGCGGCATGAGGCGTCCGGTCGTCGTCATCCCTTGCTGCACGGACATGATGAGCGGCATGGTCTCTGATGGGGTGGTGCGGAAGTATTCGCTCGCCATCGCTGAAGGGGCGGAATGCCAGCCGCTTCTGTTGCCCGTCGGCAAGGGTCTGACCGATATCGGATCTGTGCTCGACGTCGCGTCCGGAATTATGCTGACGGGCGCGATCTCGAACGTGCATCCCGAGAACTACGGCGACGAGGAACCGCTTCTTCCCAACGCCATCGATCGCGACCGGGATGCGGTGACGCTGCCGCTCATCCGCGCCGCGATCGAGTGTAAGGTGCCGATCTTTGCGATCTGCCGCGGGTTTCAAGAACTCAACGTTGCACTCGGCGGGACGCTTCATCAGGCCGTTCACACCGTCGCAGGCTATGGCGATCACCGCGAGCCGGACGTCACGGATTTCGATGTGATGTTCGCGGCGCGCCACCCCATCAAGCTTTCCGGCGAACTCAAAAAGTGGCTCGGGCAAGATGAAGTGATCGTCAATTCATTGCACGGTCAGGGCGTCAAAGATCTCGCCAAACCGCTCGTTGCCGAGGCCTTTGCCGAAGACGGCTTGGTCGAAGCGGCCCGCGTCGCGGCGGGCAACCCGTTTTCGCTCGGCGTGCAATGGCACCCCGAATGGCAGATTCATTCCAACCCAGTATCCCTGGCGCTGTTCCGCCGCTTCGGCGACGCCGCGAGAGGTATGATCGCGAAAGGCCAGGCCGCATGAGCGACCACTTCCTTACCGTCGAAGAAGCCGCGACTTTCCTCGACGCCAATCCGACCGTGACGTGGATCGACATTCTGCTGTTCGACATCAACGGCATGCCGCGGGGAAAGCGCATCCGACGCGGTGACCTCGTCAGCACGGCGAAGAGCGGCCTTCTGCTGCCGGCCTCCGTCTACGTTCTCGATCCGCGCGGAAACTCCATCGCGGAGACGGGCCGCCTCTGGGAGACGGGCGACCACGACATCCCGTTTCGCGTTCTCAGCGGCACGTTGAAGCCCGTCCCGGTCAATGGGTGCATGCATGGACAGGCGGTGATGGTGCCGGAGGACGGCTGCGATATGGACCCGCGCGGTGTGCTCGCTGCGCAAGTCTCGCGCATGGCGAACGCGGGCCAAAAGCCGATCGTGGCGGTGGAACTCGAATTCTACGTCCCCCAGCGCTCGCCCGACGGTAATTTCTCGCTCGTCACGCCACCCGGTCTCTCGGCGGACGCCGAACGGCCGATGACGTTTGGGTTCGAGGAAATGGATACGCTCGGACCGTTCATCGACGATGTCTATCGTATCGCCGAAGCGCAGGGCCTGCCGCTCGACGCGGTGATGCAGGAATCCGGTCCCGGCCAGTTCGAGATCAACCTGAAGCACGCCGAGGCGATGACGGCCGCGCTCGACGGCGTGCTG
>CAYYDL010000007.1:0-1793 GCA_964470545.1 uncultured Hyphomicrobium sp.
TCCCGCTGCGATCGATGACGGCGGCGCAGGCTGAAGCTGAGTGCCGCGCGCTTAATGCGGCCTTCAACGCGGGGCTGCGAAACGCGGAAGCGAATACCGGAGGGCGCTTTGACCGCAAGACTACCTGACGCCGTTCTTGAACGTCATCTCGCCATTCTCGGCATCAACGGTTCGGGAAAGACGAGTGTAGCGAAGGCCGTGATTGCCGAGCCCCTGCTGGCTCGCGGTCAACGTATCGCCGTGGTCGATCCGACTGGCGTTTGGTGGGGCCTTCGCTTGGCCGCGGACGGCAAGAAACCGGCATTCAATATTGCGATCTTCGGCGGTCCGCACGGCGATCTTCCGCTTGCTGCGCATTCCGGCAAGACGGTGGCAGAAGCCATAGGCACGACAGCGACGCCGGTTGTGCTCGATACCATCGCCATGACGGTGCGCGAGCGGTCGCAGTTCTTCACGGACTTTGCCGAGACGCTGCTGCGGACCAACAAAGGACCGCTCAATCTTATCATCGATGAATGCCATCTGTTCATGCCGCAGGGCGGCGCCAAGGCTGGCGGTCAGGTCCCGGACATGCTTCACGCCGGAAACAATCTCGTCAGCCTGGGCCGGTCCAAAGGCATCCGCGTGACGATGATAACGCAGCGGCCGGCCAAACTGCACAAGGACAGCCTGACGCAAGCCCTGACGTTGATCGCCATGCAGGTTGTTCACCCGCTCGACCGCGAAGCCATCGAGGACTGGATCAAGGACAATGCCGACAAGGCGTTGAGCCGCGAGATCGTTTCGTCGCTTGGCGGGCTGAAGCCCGGCGAGGGCTGGATATGGTCGCCACGTCTCGACCTATTGAAGCGCCAGCAATTCCGTCTGCCGAAGACTCTCGACACCAGCAGCGGCGAAGAGACGGAAGCCAAGCTGCCGGACATGAACCTAGACGCCATCAAGGCCAAACTCGGCAAGGTGGCCGACGAGATAAAGGCCAACGATCCGAAAGTGCTAAAGGCAGAGATCGCACGGCTCAAGGCCGAAGCCGCGAAGATGCCGTCAGCGTCCAAGCCGGTCGAGAAAAGTAACACCAATCCGGACGCTGCGTTGCGCGACCTGGAGCGGGCATTCGCGGGCGGAAAGCGCGATGGCTACCATGTCGGCTTCACAGACGGCTGGCTGAAGGGCGAGGCGAACGGCTTCACGCGGGGCGTTGCGGCGGCGGCGAACGAGTTAAAGGCCAAGATCGGAGAGATCGCCGCACTGCCCTACGTCGCTGGCGAGCCGCCGAAGCGCATCACAATCCCGGACAGCCTTGCCGCTATTGGACCGGCGCCGGCTGCGACAATCGCTCAGTCAACTGGATTCCCGAAAGCGCCGTCTCAGGCCAACCGGATTCCTGAAAGACGGATTTCCGGTGGCAACGGCACCGTGACACTTCCGCCTGGCGAACGCGCCGTCCTGATCGCGGCGGCACAATTCGACGGGGTCGAGCGCGAACAGTTGACGGTCCTTACCGGCTACAAGCGGTCCTCACGCGACGCCTATATCCAACGGCTTCGCGAGAAGGGGTTCGTCGAAGTCTCTGGATCGACGATCAGGATGACGGCCGATGGCGAGGCGGCGCTTCCCGCTGACTACGAGCCGTTGCCGATAGGCGAGGAACTGCGCGCCTACTGGATGGCTCGTCTACCTGAAGGCGAGCGCAAGGTGCTTGGTGTCTTGATCGCGGCTTATCCAGAAAGCATCGAACGATCTGAGATTGACGACCGCACCGGCTATCAGCGTTCGAGCCGCGACGCCTACCTGCA
>CAYYDL010000008.1:0-2010 GCA_964470545.1 uncultured Hyphomicrobium sp.
GACTGTCGTTCTTTCGAACTGCACCGTCAGCCCGGGCGCGAACCAGGGCGCAACGGTCGCCATGGCCTCCGCCTTGACCAACATCACGGTGACGGCCAACGAGGTGTCGATCGCGACCGCGCAGAATGCGCGTTACAACGGCACGCTTTCCCTGGCGATTGGCTGGTCGAGCGGCCAACAGCCCGCGGTCACCCTCAACAATCTGGAGAAAAGCGGCCAAAGCCCCGCGACAATAACATGGCCGACCGCGAACGGTCCCGCGACGCAGATCCTGACCCCGGGCAATGCCATGCCGTTGTCGGGCATTGTCGGCTCGTAGCTCGTGGGGCGGGCTTGGCCGACTTGTCCGGCCGAACTCGAAGAGCGAAGGCGGAAGGCGTAACCCGCCGGCTTCATGCGGGCGGTGGCGAAAGGAAGATAGTGGATTGCGCTGCGGTTATTTGCACTAGGGGCTGAGGAGTGGCGTCATGCCTCACAATCGGAATCCTTATACTCCGTACACTTTCGAATGGGATCGCTACAACCGAGAGCACGAAGAACGCGAAAAGGCCCGTCGCGAAGCAGATGAGCGTATGCGCCAATCCGAGTTAGACGCGCGAAAAAGTTTGTCGGAATATCTCCGCGCGAGCGCCCCCAAAGTCCGGCCACCCCAACCGCTTCAGCCCATCATCGAAGAACCTTGGCGGCCGCCTAAGCCATTCACGGTGAAAAATAAACGTCACATCAAGTATTTTGTTATCGCGTCGATTGTAATTTCACTATTTGCAGCAAGTTATGCGTTGTCGGCCGGTTATGGAATGTTGGGAATTGCAGTGTTCGGCCTAGCTGGACTTGCTGCCTTGCCAACTTCCTTCTATCTTGCGATTTCCCTGGCGATATTCTTGGGAGAGCTATTCGAAGGTTTGTTGAACCCACTCGTCAAACTGGTCGGTTTGGCCTTTGCGTGCGGCATCGTTTATCTAATTTGGGTCATTCTAGCCCATAGGGCGGGTTAGCCGAAGGCGTAACCCGCCGTGGTGTGGCTGTGGTTGGCGAATGGAAATTGGCGGATTGCGCTTCGCTAATCTGCCCTACGGGCTACGGGCCGGCGGGTGATAGCTGCCGGAAATCAGCGGGCGGTGCGGCGTTTGGCGATTTGACTTCAACGGAAAAGCCGCTGTGGCCCACGGCCGTCTGCGAGGGGATCGCGATGTTGTTGATCATGACGATGTTCATGCGCCGCTCGCCCTCCCATCTTGTCGGCAGCAGATAGTAGATTTTTCCTGCCTCAATGTTCAGGCCCACCGGATGAGGCACGCCGTTGATCGCGCGTGACCAGGCGTTGTTCGTCGCAGCGATTTCGTGATGGCCTGGAGGCAGTTCAAGGCGTGCGTATTGATCGGGACCCAGCGAAGCGAGCGGCTTGCCGTCAACTTCCAGCGGTACGGCAAATACACTGGTGTGGAAGGTCATAGGGCGCCCGATATAGACCGCGCCAAGTCCCGGCTTGGGAGGCGTTGGCGAAAAAGCCGCGCCCGACTGACTTGCGCTGTTGCCTTCGGTATTGGGTACGCTGCCGCAAGCAGTCAGGAGTGCAAGGCAAACAAGGACAAACGCTCTTCCGCGAAACGCGTAGCAATTTCGCACGTTCATAAACCCCCTCAGTCAACGATAAGAAAACAGAAGACTCTACTAGAGGTAGAATAGGGATGTTGGGTATGTCCAGCCCCGCAATGAAAAAGCCGGGCTTTGACCCGGCTTTTTTAGTCGTGGATGCCCGGGTCAAGCCCGGGCATGACGGTGGAGAGGCGCCTTGCACGCCTCAGCGCGCGGCGTCTCTGTTCAACACCACAATCGACGCACCGCCGCCGATCGTAACGACGAGGAAAACAACAAGAACGAGCGGTCCGCTCACGACAACGCCTTGTTGCTCTCCTTTACCAGCGCCGCGTTCTTCGCCGCGTGCGCGGCCTCCGAATCCAGCGCCGTGGTGTGCGGCGCTTTACGGCCTTCTTGCACCTTGTCGGCGTC
>CAYYDL010000009.1:0-8576 GCA_964470545.1 uncultured Hyphomicrobium sp.
CGACGATCAAGTGCGCGCCCGCTCTCTCCAGATCCGCGACGGGGTGGTAGCCCCAGGCGACGCCGATCGCGGCGATACCCGCGGTCCGCGCCATGGCCATGTCGTAGGTGGTATCTCCGACCATCACCGTCTTCTCAGGCGAGATGTCTGTTTCCAGCATCGCGCGTTGCAACATCGAGGGATGAGGCTTCGAGGGATGATCGTCGGCCGTCTGGATCGTGGCGAAACTCTCGTGCCAGCCTTCACGCTCGAAGAGCCGGTCGATGCCGCGTCGTGATTTGCCGGTCGCGATTCCGAGCAGATGGTCGTCGCGCCCCGCGAGACTGGCGATTGTTTCCTTTGCCTGTGGGAAGAGAATTTCGGTCTCGGCGGGGTCGTGCTTCAGCTCGCGGAACGCCGCTTTGTAGCGTTCGGCCAGCGCCGCGCGCGTAGTTCGATCAGCCTGCGGCGCCAGAACTGCGAAGGCTTCCGGCAGCGACAGACCCACGACGGCCAACGTCGCCTCGCGGCTGGGCGGCACCATCTCCATCGCGGTGAACGCATGCACCATCGACAGCACGATGCCGGCTTGGCTATCGACGATCGTGCCGTCGCAATCGAAAACAACGAGTTTCATGGGGCGTATTTAGCGATGCGCGCGACCCAGCGCAATGTCAGCAGCGCTCCGGGTGGATTTCCCTGGTGGGCCGAAGTTCAAGCATCAACGCTCACCTTCCAGGCTGAAACGATGCGCAAGCCAAAGCAGCAGAAATCCGAACAGAGGGATGAGGATATCGAGATAAAAAATCACACCGGCGTTTCCGGGCGCGAAATTGTGCTCGGTAACCATCTGATAGATGTGCCCTGCTGCGGCGCCTAGAGCGAACAAAGCCGGGCCGACGATGGCGGCGAGACGAAGATCGAAGCTGCGGAATGCCGCGAGAAACCCGACCACGGAAAAGCCGAGGCTCGCTGTTCCGACTTCGAACTGGAACGGACTGTCGGCCCAGCCGATGAACGCGGCTGCCGTCTTTCCGAAAATCGAGTGCATCACGAAGTTGTAGAAGAAGCAGACGCCGATGGCCCAGAACACGTGCCAGGAGATCAGCTTTTCGATTACGACCGCGGCGGTGACGGGTTTCGGTGCGCGAACTATCGCGACGAGCGAGAATAGCAGCCCGATAACGAGGAACGTCAGCGTGAAATTCGAGAGAATGAACCTGATGAATTCCTCAATCACGACAGCACCCCTATGGAAAAAGCTTGAACTTTCTGCTGATTGAAATGGAGGAACTTGAAGGAAAAAGTCGGCGAGAAAGCTGCGTACCTTCTGGCCGCAGGCCTCGCAAGCGTCAAGGGCGCGGGAAGTGCTCGACGTGTGTCTCGGCCGTGCGCCCAAAGTATAGCACGCGGCGTCCTGGGAACGAGACTATGTAACCAGCGCAACCAGCGGCTTTCACCTTCCGGCAGAATCCTTTGTAAGTGTATCCTGCCGCCCCGGTCTGCGCTTCGTGGATCGCCGCCTTTACGGTCTCGCCGAGAAACTCCGATGCAACCGTCTGATCGTCCGGGGGCAATGAAAGTTCGACGCTATCTCCGTCGGGAAGATAATAGGCGCATACCTTGCGTCGATAATCGACGCTATATCCCTCAAAGCCGGCCGCGATCAGCGCTCCAACGATCGCCGGAAAGTCCATGGTCCCATCATATGCCGCCACAAGGGATGCTTTGGCGGTGGCTGTCTGTTGCTCATTCATGCTCCGCTCCTGGTTTGTCGACGTCATTCCGGTTAATCGACGGGCGTATCATTCAACCCATGACGCTTGACAATTTTCTGCAAGGCTTGTCTCAGCACCGACTGCTCTTCTGAGCTCAGCACGCCGAAGAACAATCGATCGGTGGCGTCCGCGAGTTTGGCCAATCGAGGAACAATTGCCCTCCCTTTTCCTGACAGCTTGAGCGCATGAGTCCGGCCGTCGCGGAGACCGTCATTTCTTTCGATCAGCCGCTTGGCCAGCAATCTGTCGGAAAGCTTGCTGATCGCTCCGCGCGTCATACTCATTCTCGTCGCGAGCTTACTGGGAACAAGTTCATCGACGTCGAAAAGCACTCGCAGTACGACCCATTCCGCAACCGTCACCTCTTCCGCCTCCAGCCTTCGCGCGAAGGTGGTTGAGACGTTATTGGAGACCAATCTCAGCCAATAGCCGAGGTGATCGGTCAGGTCGGATACGGGAATCTTTCGAGACATTGTTCCTCGATTTGATTTACACAGAAACGATATCGTTGAAACAAGTTTCCTTGTCAACCATATCGAAATAGCAATTGCGGATCTGTCACCAGGTTGCGGCCGAGATCAGTATCTGATCGAGGCTATGCTCCGGCCTAAAAGGCCAGCCGCAGCGCCGTTTTCTATTCGAATTTTTCTTCGTCGAAGCCCAACAATTCCCAAGTGCGGCGCATGTGATCGGGCAGCGGAGCGGTGACATCAATCGTCTTGCCGCCTTTCGGATGCGGAATGACGAGGCGGCGCGCGTGCAGGTGAAGCTTTTTCTCAATGTTCTCGGCAGGCATGTTGACGTCGCCTTCATACTTGTTGTCGCCGACAATCGGATGGCCAATGAGATGCATGTGTGCGCGGAGCTGGTGCTGACGCCCCGTCACCGGCTTCAAAGACACCCAGGCGGCCTTGTGAGCGGCCCGGTCGATGACGGAATAATGCGTCGTTGCGTGCATGGCGACGTCCTGCTCGCCCGGCTTTGCCTTGCGCACGCGATCGCCATCCGGGCCGGAGGCTTTCACAAGCGCCGCCTCGACCTTGCCCTGTGGCGGCTTCGGGACGCCTTTGACGAGCGCCCAATAGGTCTTCGCCGCCGAGCGCGTCTGGAAGGTGCGGCCGAGCTTGGCGGCAGCCTCGCGCGTTTTTGCGACAAGAAGCACGCCCGTCGTATCGCGGTCGAGACGGTGCACGAGGCGCGGACGTTCGCCCCCGAAGCGGTCTGCCATGCCTTCGAGCATACCGTCGATATGCTTTTTGGTGCCCGTGCCGCCCTGCACTGCCAGACCGAACGGCTTGTTCAGCACGAGGACGTAGTCGTCCTCGAAAAGAATCATTTTCTCGATGGCATCCCGGTCGCCCTTCGAGACGCCGGGCGGCGCCTGAAGACCCGACCCTGATTTCTTCGGCTGGCGGACGATTGCCGGAACACGGATTTCCGATCCGGCGCTCAGGCGATCGTTCGCCTGGGCCCGCTTCGAATCGACGCGGATCTGACCCGACCGCAAAAGCTTCTGGAGGTACGTATAGCCGACCTCCGGGAAATGGACGCGGAACCAGCGGTCGAGCCGCATATCCGCTTCGCCTTCGGCGACTGTGATCGTTTCGACACTCATAAGGTAAGGGAGAGCCTTGAAATTCGTCTCAGGTCAAGGGTCGTGGATTTGACTTACGCCACTCACTCTGACTTTTGTAATCCCGCCATCGCGGTCCGGTGACTCAAGGGTTAATCCTTGCCGGGCCGCCAGAGCAAAAAAGCAGCAGAAAACATCGGTTGCGGTGATGCAAATCTATCTCTGGATCGCGCTCGGAAGTGCACTCGGCGGCATGGCGCGTTATTGGTGCTCCGGTGTCGCGGCCTTCCTTTTTGGCGAAACGTTCCCCTGGGGCACGTTGATCGTCAATGTCGTCGGCTCGGTCATCATCGGGTTCGTCGCGACGCTCACGGGCCCGGACGGACGGCTCCTGGTTTCGACAACCGTCCGGCAGTTCATCTTGGTCGGCTTCTGCGGCGGGTTCACGACGTTCTCGTCGTTCAGCCTGCAGACGCTCAATTTGATGAATGACGGACAATGGTCTTACGCAGCTCTCAACATCGGGCTCTCTGTCGTTCTCTGTCTCGTGTCGGTCTGGCTGGGGCACACGGCAGCCAACAACATCAATGCATTGAAATGGATCTGACCTATGCAAATCCCACGCGATGCGGTGCTGCTCAGAATTTTTATCGGCGAAGACGACAAGTCGGGCCATCAGCCGCTTTACGAAGCGATCGTTCTCAAGGCGCGTGAGATGCAGCTGGCTGGGGCCACCGTGCTGCGAGGTCCGATGGGATTCGGTCGTTCGAGCCACCTCCACACCAGTAAAGTCTTACGCCTTTCGGAAGATTTGCCCATCATCATCGAAATCGCTGATGCACAGGATAAAATTGACGCCTTCCTGCCGGAACTTGAGAAACTCATGGGGAGCGGGCTTGTCACAATCGAGAACGTCAAAGTGCTCCGATACGGCAACGGAGACGCCTCCGTATAGCTGACGATCGCGGCTGCTAGACGGCGGTTCCGGAAAGGTGGCCGATGGCTGCGGTCAATGCCATTGCCAAGGCGCCCCAGAACGTGACTCGCATCGTCGCCCGCCAAACGTTTGCTCCACCGGCGCGCGCTCCGACCGCGCCGAGCGCGGCGAGGCTGACAAGAGACGCCCCTGTCACGAGCAATGTCTCCTGTCCATCGGGCGCGAAGACAGCAACGAGAACTGGAACTGCAGCGCCGACAGCGAATGAGGCCGCCGAGGCCAGGGCCGCCGTGACGGGACGCGCGGTCGTCAACTCCGAAATGCCGAGTTCCTCACGCGCATGAACCGCAAGCGCATCCCGCGCCATCAACTGCTTGGCGACTTGGCACGCCAATGCCGGTTCGACCCCCCTCTTGACGTAGATGTCCGTGAGTTCCTGAAGCTCGAATGCCGGTTGATCTACAAGCTCTTTGCGCTCCCGCGCGAGTTCGGCGTTCTCCGCGTCGGCCTGCGAGCTGACGGACACGTATTCGCCTGCCGCCATTGAAAGCGCGCCGGCAACGAGGCCGGCGATGCCCGCGACAAGGACCGCTCTCGGTGAAGAGTCGGCGGACGCCACGCCCGCGATAAGGCTAGCGGTCGAGACGATGCCGTCATTGGCGCCGAGCACCGCTGCGCGGAGCCAGCCTACCCGTTCGATGATATGTCCTTCGGCCGTCGTCATCGATGTCCTCCCGGCGGGCGGCCGTCGATTTTCGCTTTGACCCGCTTATGAGCGAGCGTGAGGGCCGCACCAGCCCGGAAGATAGGATGCTTCGGGACTTTTGGCGAATTGCAACGCCCGGGTGAGAGCGGTCTCTGCGTCTCCTTTTGCCGTCTTGGCATCGACGCGGCGGCGCAGTGCATCGGCCCACAAGAATTCGCTGAAAGGGGTCGTATCCTTGGCGAAGCCGCCCGCAAAACGCAACTCGCCGGCAAGGCTTCGATAAGGATCATCATCGAGATCCGCGACAGTCTTTGGAAGTTCGGTGCGCGTCTGGCGTTCGCCGTTGCTATCGAAGGGATGCAGCCATCCGCGGTTGTCCATGAACCGCCAGAACTCCTCCTTCTCGAGCGCGCGGAGATCGGCGACGGGCGAGATCAGGATCTGCTCGACGCCTTCATCGTGCAGGGCGCGTGCGAGATGATGATGATCGATGACATAGTAGCGGTTCTTCGGTCCGCGCACGACGGGGATCATGTGGCGACCGAGGAACTGTCCGCTCTTGGTTGGCGCCAGGGCGCGCCACTCGGCCCGCTTGCGCTCCACCTCGCGCATGCCGACGGTCATCTGCGTCGGCCGCAGATCGGCGATGGCTATGGAATGCAGAAGGGGCTGGGGCGATTGCGTATTCGGCTGTGCGGTCTGTTCGGCCATTCGAATGTCCTCCTGCCAACTCACAGGCTCAATGCCGTTCTTAACTGACATCCAACCGTCCGCAGACTTACCAAACGTTAAGCTCAGCTTTCCTCTCCCGGAAGAGAGCATGCCCCGAAGGGGCTTGAATTTCGTTAGGTGGCTGGGTCTCGACCCGATCCGTTGGCAAAAGCCGCACGCGCACTTCGCCATCGCCGAACGGAAGATGAGCACAAGCTCTGGGCGCGCCTCCGAGATCGCAGATCCCAACGGTCTAAAGTTTGCCGACATGCTCATTGCGGTCCTTACGTTGCGGACTTTCTTCTGCGAACCGCACGGCTGATCGTCGAACTGGGATGGATCGCGCCATGCAGAACTGGATCATGTTGCCGAGGACAATGAAAGAACCCGGCGGCTCAACGATCTCGGCTATGACGTGCTGCGAATTTGAAACTTGCCTGCAACCAACTGCGACGGCCCGCTCGATCAAATTGTTGCCGCTGCGGAACGAAGAACAAGCCCCTCATCCGTCCCTTGGGGCACCTTCTCCCCAGGGAGAAGGAAGACCACTTTCCTCTTCCGGAAGGGGAGAGGATGCCCGCAGTAGAGGTAAGCGGCTTTATAAAAGTTGCGCCGAACGCCCCTCATCCGGTCTTCGGCCACTTTCTCCCAAGGGAGAAGGACTGCGCATTTGCCGTCCGTTGCGTGAGGGCGAGCTATTTGCTGTTTCGCTCGGAGCGGAGCTTGGCCCAGTAATCGAGGCGCTTCCTGATCTCACGCTCAAAACCGCGCTCTGGCGGATCATAGAAATGCGGACGCTTCTTGAATTCTTCGGGAAAGTAATTCTGCCCGGAGAATGCGTCCGGCTGATCGTGATCGTAAAGGTAATCGGAGCCGTAGCCTTCTTCTTCCATCAGCTTCGTCGGCGCGTTGAGGATCGTTTTCGGCGGCGACAGCGATCCGTGCTCTTTGGCGGCACGCATCGCGGCCTTATAGGCGACGTAGTTTGCATTCGATTTCGGTGCCGTCGCGACGTAGATCACCGCTTCGGCCAAGGCCAGCTCGCCTTCGGGGCTCCCGAGAAAATCGTAAGCGTCCTTCGCGGCATTGGCAACGACGAGCGCCTGCGGATCGGCGAGGCCGATGTCTTCCACAGCCATGCGCACGATGCGACGCGCGAGAAACAGGCGGTCCTCACCGCCGTCGAGCATGCGGCAGAAGTAATAGAGCGCGGCATCGGGATCGGAGCCACGAACGGCTTTATGGAGCGCCGAGATCAGGTTGTAGTGACCTTCGCGCGACTTGTCGTAAAGCGGTGCGCGGCGCTGCACGAGCTTGACGAGCGCTTCGCGTGTCAGCGGCTTGCCCTTTGCGGGAACCGCCGCGAAAACGTCTTCGACGAGGTTCAAGATGGAGCGGCCATCGCCGTCAGCCATGCCTTTCAATGCGTCGCGGGCGTCGGCGTCGAGCGGCAACGGGCGGCCGACTTCTTTCTCGGCGCGTTCGAGAATGGTTTCGAGATTTTCGTCCGACAGCCGGTTCAGCACCAGCACGTTGGCGCGCGACAGGAGAGCGGCGTTGAGTTCGAACGAAGGATTTTCGGTCGTGGCGCCGACGAGTGTGATGGTGCCGTCTTCCATGTAGGGCAGGAAGCTATCCTGCTGCGAGCGGTTGAAGCGGTGGATCTCGTCGATGAAAAGCAGTGTCCCCTTCCCCTGCTCGCGCTTGACCTTCGCGCGCTCGAAGGCCTTGCGCAGCTCGGCGACGCCCGAAAATATCGCGGAGAGCTGCTCGAACGCGAGGTTCGTTTCGCCGGCTAGTAATCGTGCGATCGTGGTCTTGCCGGAACCCGGGGGTCCCCAGAAAATCAGGCTCGGCACGCGGCCGCTTTTCAGCATGCGCGTCAGCGTGCCGTCGGGGCCGACGATGTGCTCCTGGCCGACGACCTCGGAAAGCGTTTTCGGGCGCAATCGGTCGGCGAGCGGCCGCGGCGCGCTCTTTTCCAGTCCGGCGGCTTCGAAAAGATTGGTCATATCGGCCTTATATAAGGCCGGGCGGGCGGCGTCCAAAGGCTCTTTTGTTGGCGCTTGGCGATACGCGTTCCGTGCGCCGGCCGCCAACTGCGGGCTCCGTTATCATCGCGCGAGTGAGCATCGCAAACGACGCGCCTCCAACGCTCGGCCGGGGATGGCGGTCAAAAACTAATCGCTCCGCACGGCGACGTTGACGGTTTGCGGCGCGCCCGATGTTGCGCCGGAGACATCGCTGACCTCGACGTCGAACTTGGCCTTCTCTCCCTCCGAACCGTCGTGAGCGAAATAGACCTGCCCGTTTTCGAGGTCGGCTTGCGAGAAGGTGGCGACCGGCTCGGCTAATGCCTGGGAAAGCGCCACGTACCCGCCCGACGCGTTCGAGATGTGGAACGTCAGGTTCTCAGGCCTGTCGTCGGGATCGAGCGCGTTGAGATCGGCGGTGGTGATGCGGACGGAACGGCCCTTCGAGACGGTGAGGTCGAGGTCGCCGCCGAGAGTCGGGGGGATGTTGCGGACGTGAGCCGTGAGTTCGCCACCTTCTTCCATCGAGAGCCGACCGTACTTGATCTTTCCTGCGGCGTGGCCCGTGCTCTTGATCTGGATGAGCTGCTGGACGCGTACGTCGCCCTGAATCGTACCGCGGATTTCCGCTCTGTCGGAGCTGACGTTGCCGAAGAGCTTCCCACCTTCGTGCACGATAACCTCGGATGCCGAGACGCCTCCCTCGACGTAACCCCAGATCTCGATCCGCTGTCCGCTTTTGACCTCGCCCTTCAGGACGGCGTCCTCGCCGATGATCAGCACGCCGCGATTGTCGGGCATCGGCTTACTCCGTTACGCATGCACAAAACCGGATGCGGCAAAAGCCGCCGCGTCGCCA
>CAYYDL010000010.1:0-7995 GCA_964470545.1 uncultured Hyphomicrobium sp.
GCTTTGCTGTTGCAGCGGCCAGGCGGAATACTTGAAATCCAGAAAGACGCCGCGTTGCAACAGCGCCCAAGGACCCTCAATACTCTGAATAACATAGTGCACTTAAGTTGCGGTAAAGCAACGCGTAACTAATTCTGATGCGGCGTTTCGTTTGGGGGCAGATTTTAGCCCTAATCGGCCTAGGGCAACGACGCGAATTCTGTTAGCTCTTGATTCGAGCCGTATGCAGGTTGCGAAGCGATTGTATAGGCCAATCAATGGGGTGGGCGCCTCGGAGATCGGCTTCGCGGAGGGATCTGTTAGCGGGTCGAGAGGGGCGCAGTTCAAATATTCGGATTACTTTCGCGGGCCGTCCATTGGCACGATCAGGGTCGTTTTGCCCTGTGGCTGCCGGTGCGTGACCTCGAGAAGCGAAGGCCGTATCATCGGCGGCGTTGGGCTGGCTTGTGCCGGCTCTCTGCCGGATGGTGAAATAGCTAACGCGGATTAGGGTTTGTTAACCTCTCGTCGCTAACTTCCTAACGATCGCTTAGCTCGACAGTCGTGCGTTCACTTTGAGCGAAGAAGCAGACATAGCGCGGACACGGATCGGATAGGGCACCAGAGGGACGGTCATGCGGGTTCTACTCATTGAAGATGATAGTGCCACGGCGCAAAGCATCGAGCTTATGCTGCAGTCGGAAGGATTTAATGTTTATACGACGGATCTTGGTGAAGAGGGCGTCGATCTCGGTAAGCTTTATGATTACGATATCATTCTCCTCGATTTGAATCTTCCCGACATGAGCGGATACGAAGTGCTGAAGACGCTTCGGGTCGCAAAAGTCGGAACGCCGATTCTCATTCTTTCGGGATTGGCTGGCATCGACGACAAAGTCCGCGGGCTCGGCTTCGGCGCCGACGATTACATGACAAAGCCGTTCCACAAGGATGAGCTCGTTGCGCGCATCCAAGCGATCGTTCGCCGCTCAAAAGGGCATGCGCAGTCGGTCATCGAGACGGGCGATCTTCGGGTCAACCTCGATACCAAGACGGTTGACGTCAACAATCAGCGTGTGCATCTGACCGGCAAGGAATACCAGATGCTCGAGCTGCTCTCGCTGCGCAAGGGCACGACGCTGACGAAAGAGATGTTCCTCAACCATCTCTATGGCGGCATGGACGAGCCGGAATTGAAGATCATCGACGTCTTCATCTGCAAGCTCAGGAAGAAGCTGCAGGCGGCGACGGGCGGCAAGCACTACATCGAAACGGTGTGGGGCCGCGGTTACGTCCTTCGCGACCCGGGCCATGAGGGTTCCGAAGCAGCCTGATCCGGCATCTTACTTATTGAATTCTTTCACGCGCACAGGGGCCATGATGGCCCTTGTCGTGTTTTTGGAGAGAGAGCTTATTTCAGCGGCGCAGCCCGCTCCGAATGCGCTCCAAACCGCCAGTTGATGGACAGCATTCCGATTTGCATCGTCGGATCGAACGTCGTGCGCGCGAATATGACGTCGGGAATTGAGGCGGCACTCATCGACATATCTTCACTGCCAAAATCGACGTAGCGGTATTCGGCTTTGAGCGACAAAGCATCCGTGATCCGGGATTCGATGCCGCCACCGATAAAGCCACCGGAGAAGCGTTGGCCATCAAGGGTCACTGACTCGCCCGGTGCATCACTCGGATTATAGCTGACGCTCGTATCGCCCAGCCCGGCATTTGCATAGCCTCCGCTGACGAAGACGAGTGTTCCGGGAGAGGTGAGATACCCGAGGCGGCCGCCGATCATCAGTAGGTTTCTGAAATTGTTGTGGAGGGTCTCGCTTAGGCTCTCGGGGTCGCTGGTAATGCCAAACGTGCTTTTGTAGCGGAAGTGTGTGAAGCCCGCGTCGCCGAACGCGCCAACGACGAAATGCGAATTGAGCTGGTAATCATAGCCTGCTGTGAAAAACAGCAAACCGCCGTCGCTACCGAGGTGGGTGGTTCCAACCGCGCCAGGCGATCCGACAGTCGTATCGGCTGTGCCTGCGCCGCCTCCGAGGCCGAGATAGGGTGATGTCCAGCCGCTTGTGATCGTGGAGGGAGATCCGGTGCCTTGGCTTTGCTCGTCGGCGCCAAAGCGGTAGTTGAGCGATACGCGAGCCGTCTGAATCGTCGGTTTGCTCGACGATGAGATGGACTCGTCAGGGCTAAACGCGAGCTTGTCTCCTTCGGACCCGAACGAGGTATAGCGATATTCGGCTTTCACGCTGAAGCCGCCGCCAATCAGCGTTTCGGCACCGCCGCCGACAAAATAGCCGTCGAAACCGCGCTTTCCTTCGCCTGTATCGCCGAACACGAACCCGACAGAGGGATTTGTCGCATCGGTGTGTGCGTAGCCGAATGTGGAAAAGAACAGCGTGGATGGAGAGATGAGGTAGCCAAGGCGCGCTCCCGCGGAGACCTGGTTTCCGATCTCGTAGGTTGACGGCGACCCGATGTCGGAAAAATCGTAATCGACGAATGCGCCCGCGACCAGCGACCGCGACAGTCTGTGATCATAGCCGGCGCTCAGTGTGAAGAGGCCCCCGGAACTCGGGAGTCCGTCGGTCGTCGCATCGAGGCCGCTATCTAGAACGCGTGCCGCGCCGTCGATGCGGGTGTTCGCCATTCCGTAGCCGCCGCCGATACCGACGGAAAACCCGTTCCAATCTCCTGCGTTGGCTGGCCACGAAACAGTCCACGCCGCTGAACCAATAAGAAGGGCCAATGCCACCCGTTTGTGCATTCTTTTTCTTTCTATGGGCTGCGCGGCAAATCCCCCGCCTTCCGCCTCATAGGCCGATTCGACGGGTTTGCTGGGTGCGTCGGGGCCTCAGCATCAAACAATGATGTGAGCATTTCCGGCCCGAAGACTCGGCTCCGGGGTTAGTCCGAGATGCGCCTCAGTGAACCCAATCGGAGGCTTTTGGATTTTCCAGGGATATGCACTAAGACAGCGCCCAGCATTGCAGGACGTTTTTCATGCCCAGTGATAACGACAACCCTCCCAAATCTCCGCTCAAAGCCGCGATTGTTCGCGTCACGCCTTTCGAGCAGAACTGCACCCTTATTTGGGATGAAGCGACGAAGGTCGGCGCCGTGATCGATCCTGGCGGCGATCTCGACCGCATCGAAAAAGGCCTGAAGGAAACCGGGATTTCAGTCGAGAAAATCCTGCTGACGCACGGCCATATCGATCATGCGGGCGGGGCAGCCGACTTGCGCGACCGTCTTGGGGTGAACATCGAAGGGCCGCACAAGAACGATGCGGTTTTGCTCGACGCCCTCGAGAAGCAGGGTGAGATGTACGGCATTCCAGGTGTGCGGAACGTCACGCCGGACCGGTGGCTGAACGAGGGCGATACGGTCACGGTCGCCGGACATACGTTCGAGATTTTCCATTGCCCAGGACACTCGCCGGGCTCGGTCGTCTATTTCAATCGGGCGCAGCGGTTTGCGCTCGTCGGGGACGTAATCTTTCAAGGTTCGATCGGACGGACGGATTTCGCGTACGGCGATCACGATGCGCTGATTTCGTCGATCAAGGAAAAACTATTGCCCCTTGGAGACGATATCGCATTCATCTGCGGGCATGGGCCGCCGAGCCAGTTCGGCCACGAACGGCGAACCAATCCTTTCCTCGTTTGAAGAGCGATTTCTTCAGAAGGAGAATTCGTAGGAGCCGCCAAGGCAGCCGAATATCCCGCATTCACGCTGAAGCGTGCCGTAGCCACCGTCATCAATCGAGTTGCCTTCGTAGAAGTCGACGGTTTTCACGCGCAGCGTTTCTTCGCAGCTCCGGCGGCAGTCCGTCCAGGCACCACCCGGCAGCCGCACCTGCCAGCCCCAGCGGCCCGGCCTGACGACGCTCTTGATCGAACCGTTGCCGAAACGGCTTTGAGCGACGATGACCTCGCCCGGCTGGTAGTCGGAGCGCAGGCGATGAATGCCCGTCGCGTCCGACGGAACTGCCGTCGCCATAGCGAATAGCGTCGCGACGACGGGAAAGATGGCCAGCAAATTTGCGCGCATTGCGAACTCCATATCTTCGAAGCTTGGCCTATTCCCGTTAACGCGACATTGAGATGTTCACGCCCTTGAACGATGGTCCGCTCGTCGCGACCGTGACAGAGTGCGTGCCGCCAGAGATCGCGACCGTCATCGATCCCGTGATGCCGCCGCTGATCGAGAGCGTCATTCGGCTGGCCGTCGCCCGTCCGGTCACAGTCCCGGACTGGTTATAGGTGCGCTCTTCCCACGTGCCGCTGACCGCACCGTTGGTATCGACGAGGCTTGCACGCAGCTCGACCTTCGCCGAAGCATTTGCGCAGCGGATCGAGAGGCCGAGATTATGCGGGTTGCCGTTGTTCGTGTAATAGCCGCGGCAGCGCAAGCTTTCGGTCTTGCCGTTGTCGAAGCGTGCTGTGCCGGATCCGCTCCACGTGCCGGCGAGCGTGACGAACGGATTGCTCGACGCCGCCGATGCGGGCGCAACAGGCGCCGCCAAAACGATGGCAACAGCTGAGGCCCACGCCGACATCGACGCTGCGAGTCTTTGATTGCGCATCACCAATGTTATCCTTCCCGAGATTGCGGGCCTTCGAAGCGGCGCGCATTATTGTCCGATGTTTGCACTTTTGCGAGCCATATGGATGTAGACCGTCTTCGTGTCCGAAAGTGTGGCCTCCAGGCGACACTCCTCGGCTGTCGGGCTTGGTCCTGCCCGTGATGCGGCACTCCGGGATCGGGCGGAAACATTTAGAACGGTTGGATGATTTTGGCGACGATCGGCGGGGCATCCGATGCCAGATCGTAACGGAAATCCAGGATTAGATTGAAAACGTCCTGCGGCCAGGGATCGGGAAAGGCGCCCCTCTGGCCGCCAAGACGGGCCGCGATTTCTGGCAGTTTCCCGTGATGCCAACAGACGAGGACGGTTTTGCCGTGATGCTCGGATTTGGAGAAGATCTCCGTCACGAGCAATTCAAACTCCTTGTCCTCGATGTGGTACTGCATCTCGATGCCGAGGGCTGTTGCCAGCGGCTTGATCGTTTCGATCGATCGTACCGAGCGTTTGGAACGCGCGGCCGCGTAGACGAAATCGGGACGGCCGAACGTCTGCGGAATGTACGCCACGAGTTGTTCGGCGCGCCGCATGCCTTCCGCCGACAGGTAAAAGTCATCGGCCTTGCCAGTCTTTTCCGCATGGCGCATCAGCAGAATGCGAGCGGGGCCGTGTCCCTGATAGCTGGTTGCGCTTATTTGCTTGTGGCCAAGCCAGCCCTCGCAAAACGATCGCAACCAGCGGCTCCTGCTGCCGGTCTCCAACGTCTTCTGCACGTGCTTCCCTCAACCTGCGTCTGTCGTCGCCTCTTGTCGCGACTGCTTGATATTTCGCGCTTGCTTGGCGGGCCTCACGGTTTTCCAGGCCGGCTTCCATCAGGTCGCGTCAATTCGAAAAGTCTTGCATGCTCATCAAAACGGTTCGATGACGCGGGTGACTTTCGGCGGGCTGCCTGAGAACGGATCGTATTGAAGATCGAGAATGAGATTATAGGCGTCGTCCGGCCAGGGATCGGGATAGCTGCCCGCGGGTGCGCCAAGCAGAGCCGCGATCGCCGGCAGCTTCCCGTGGTGCCAGCAGATGACAACCGTCTTGGTCTTGTAATCGGGATCATTGAAGATTTCGTCGACGAGATCGGCGAACTCCTTATTCTGAAAATAGTCCTGAACCTGGAGGCCAAGGGCTTCGGCCAGCGGCTTTACGGTATCTTTTGACCGATCGGAATGCTTCGATGCGGCCGTTGCAATAATGACGTCGGGTTTGCCGAACGTCTCGGGAATATAGGTTGCGAGCCGCTTCGCGCGCTCCCATCCGGCATCCGACAGATCCTCATCGTTCGGATCGTCCGTCTTGTCGGCATGGCGCATGAGAATGATGCGCTTCGGTCCGCCCAAGTAGTGATCGGCCGGTGCATAGTCGCTGGCCCTTTCGCGCGCGAGCGTGCAGAGCTCGCATGGAAGAGTGTGGACGATCCTCGGGATCCCTAGCGCGAGCAAGCCGACGTGACCGCCATCGATCGTCTCTGCCGCCGCGGGTAGGTCGACGGCTGTGGCCATGAGGATGCTCGAGAACAGAATCAGCGTTGCCGCGGCGCGCGTATAGGCAAAGATCGGCTTCATGCTTTTCACTCCTGTCGGCCTCAGACCCATGTCTCGCCGTCGCTGGCGTCAGGCACCGGCCGGGGGCGGCCATTCTCGTCCAGCGCGACGAAGGTGAAGTGAGCGCGCGTGACACACGTTTGCAGTTCGCCGTCACGGGGACGGCGCCACGCCTGGACGTCAAAGGTCATGGAGGTCCGTCCGCGCTTGATGAGACGCGCCCAGACCGTGACTTCGTCTCCGACCTTGACCGGGGAATGGAAGATCATCCCCTCGACGGCGACTGTTGCGCAGCGGCCCTGACTGATCCGCGCTGCGGCATTCCCGGCCGCCAGATCCATCTGCGACATGAGCCACCCCCCGAAAATATCGCCCGCCGGGTTCGTATCGGCGGGCATCGCGATGGTACGGATGACGGGATCGCCGGTGGGCATCGGCATATGCGGTGCCGTCCGGTGCCGGTCGGCTTCGGGTTTCTTAACCGTCATTCTAGCGCGAGACCTTCTTTGGTTGCTGCAGCCGGCAGCGCAGCGCCGCTGCAACGACAATTATCCGCCCGCACCCAAAAGGGCCATGTGCCGGACGCGCGCGGCTTGCGGTCAACGCAAAAAAGACGCGGCGTCAACCCTTGCGCAACCTTCGTTGCCTAAATTTCGGCAAATGAGCCGTTTTCCCGATTCGAAGTGAGACCGTGCCATGCCGTCGGCCCCTCTAGATCGCGAACTGCTAGAGCAACTTGCGGATATTCCGGAAGTGTCGCTCAGCGGGTTTTCTGTGCGGGAAGGCCTTGCTGGCACCGGCGTGACGGTGCTGAAGGGCCGCGATTATTTCGGGAGCTGGCGGAGGGTCGACACACAGCTCGTCTGGGTGCCCGCTAATCTCACAGACCCCGGTCATATCGTCGAGACTGTCGACGAAGCCGTCCGGCAAACGCTTCTGATGATTTTGAAGAGTCTCGAAGTCTCGTCACGCAGACCGTTGCGGGCGCTTGCGGGCTGAGCGACGCTGCACAAACGAAACGGCCGCCAGTGCGGCGGCCATCTCAAGTTGGTCTTCAGAGAGTTGTGCTGCTTCACGCCGCGAGGACGGCACGGTCGTGTTTGCCTTCCTCGATCTCCTCAATGATCTTCGCGACGAAAGCTTCGAGATCGCCGGGATTCCGACTCGTGATGATGCCTTCGTCTGCCACCACCGGTTCATCGACCCAATTGGCGCCTGCATTGAGCATATCGGTCTTGATCGAATTATAGGATGTCGCCCTGCGGCCGCGCACGGCGTTGGTCTCAATCAATAGCCACGGAGCATGGCAGATGGCGGCAACGACTTTGCCTTCGGCGAGGAACGATTTGATGAGTTTCAACGCCTCGGGATTTTGCCGAAGCGTGTCGGGGTTCATCTGACCGCCCGGCAGGACGATGGCATCGTAAAGCGAAGTCGACGCTTCGCTCAATTCGACATCCACTTTGACGGGTTTGCCCCAGTCTTTGTTCTGCCAGCCGATAATCGAATCCTTCTGCTTACGATCCTTTGGCGCGGCGACATGCACGAGTTGCGCGACAGCCTTGAGCTTCTCGCGTGGAACGTCGAGTTCGGATTGCTCGAAGCCGTCGGTCGCAAGGATGAGAATTTTCGCTTTCGAGATCTTTGGCATTGGAGGGTCCTCGATTGCTGTACAACTGAGAGACAACCGGTAGCGCTTGCCGGAGTTCCTCGCTCTGACACCACGCATTTCGAAGCGGCTTCGGCGGCGTAATTCACACCATTTTTCCTAGAATTCGCCCCATTTCTGCTGGCGTGAAGGCGCGCAGCGTTTGCATCCGGACGTTG
>CAYYDL010000011.1:0-3296 GCA_964470545.1 uncultured Hyphomicrobium sp.
ATCTCGATCCGCTGTCCGCTTTTGACCTCGCCCTTCAGGACGGCGTCCTCGCCGATGATCAGCACGCCGCGATTGTCGGGCATCGGCTTACTCCGTTACGCATGCACAAAACCGGATGCGGCAAAAGCCGCCGCGTCGCCACCCTCGGCCAGGATTTTGTCAGCTTCTCGGCGGGGTGCCGGTGATCGAGGTTAATGCCCCCAATGCGCGACCTCTAGCCCGGCACCTGAAGCTGCAAGACCCGATTACCCCTTTTGACCGAGATGCGCCAAAGTTGCTGGCGATTGGCGAGCGCACGCGCGGCCTCGTCCACATTTGCGATCTTGGCGTCGCCGATTGCGACGATGATGTCGCCAGCCTGGAATCCGAACTGCTGTGCGAGCGAGCCGTCCCGCACGGAGGTCACGACGACGCCGTCCATTTCATCGAGATCGAACTGATCGGCGACCGACGGCAGAATGTTCGAGATGCGAGCACCGTCGAGCGGATGGTTGCCGGATAAATTCTTCGCATCGTTTCGCCCCGGCTTCGGCGCCGCAATCAGCGGAAGTTCGATATCGACGGGCTGCCTGTTGCGCAGAACCGTCAAACGGGCCTTCTGTCCGATGCCTTTCGTGGTCAGGCGGTAATAGACGGCACGCGCATCCGAAACATCGACCCCGTCCACGTGTGTGATGACATCGCCGGCTTCGAGACCGGCGGCCGCGGCAGGCCCCTTATCGTAAAGGCGCGATACGACGGCGCCGGTGACACGATCGAGACCGAGACCTTCAGCGATGTCGCGCGACATCGCTTCGAGCTTGGCGCCGATCCACGGCTTTTCGACCTTGCGGCCCCTGGCAGCGCTTTCGGCATAAATACGCACGAGGTTCGACGGAATGGCAAAGCCAATGCCGACCGATCCGCCCGACTGCGAATAGATCATCGTGTTGATGCCGACGAGGCGGCCCGACATATCGACAAGAGCGCCGCCGGAATTGCCTGGATTGATCGCCGCGTCCGTCTGAATGAACACCTGGCTATCAGATTGACCGACTTCGGAACGCGACAACGCGGAGACGATCCCGCTGGTCACGGTCTGACCAACGCCAAAGGGATTGCCGATCGCGAGAACGAGATCGCCGACCTCGAGCGAGTCGGAATCATCGAATTGCAGATACGGGAAATTGCTGTCGCCGCCTTCGATCTTCAGCACAGCGATGTCGGCTTTGTCGTCCTGTGCGATTACCTTTGCATCGAATTCTCTCTTATCGGCGAGCGCCACGCGAATAGCGGCATCGCTGCCGCCTTTGATGACGTGCGTATTCGTGACGACGAAACCTTCACGATTGACGATGACACCCGAGCCGAGAGAACTCATGACGCGTTCAGACGGATGACCGAACGCATTGCCGAAGAAATGGCGGAAAAAGGGATCGTTGGCGAAGGGCGAGTCAAACGTCTGAACGCGCGAGCGGACGTAGACGTTGACGACGGCAGGGGCTGCCTTCCGGACGATCGGTGCATAGGAATACTGCACGGCCTCGCGCGATGGCGGCGGCATCTTTTCTTGCGCAAGCACCGGCTCTGCCGGACTGAAAAACTTTGGTGCAACGCTCGCGCCGACGACCAAAGCCGCGCCGACGAGAATCCATTTGTTCAGTGTCATTGATCTGCTCTTCAGATGGGTCAGCTCAGGTGGCTCGGGGCACCGCACCACCCTCGCTCCGCAGGCGCTCTATCCCCATGATCGAGGCGACTCGGGTCGAGGAATAGTTTTCCGCGCAGATCAGATCAACCTAAGGTCTCGTAATGATCGGATCGCCGCGGTTGCGGCCTCATCGGCGCTGCGCAGCACAAGGCCCAGTTCTTTCGTCACCTTGGCGTTCGTGAAGGCCTTTTTCTCTCCGAGCTCGGGCAGCACGGTCCGCAACTTCTTGTCGAAAATGGCCATCGCCCGCACGGCAAAGTCGGGAAGCTCGAATTTGGGCACCTTGGACCGCAGATCCGGCAATTCCCGAGCAACGATCTGGCCGAGATCGTAGAGGCTCAGCTGCCCCTCGCCGACGAGATAACGGTTTCCGACGATGCCCGGCCGGAACGCCGCTTCGACGTGCGCTGCGGCGACATCGCGCACGTCGGCGATGGGAAAGCTTATGCTCGGAACGGCAGGATATGTGCCCTTCGCCATGATCCGGTAAAGCTCGTGCGAGGTCGAGAGATCGGCGTCGACCGCGGGGCCCTGCACGAAGCTCGGATTGATGGCGACCAGCTCGGGTGCCCCCGGCGTCGATTCGATGAAGTCCCAGGCCGCCTTCTCTGCGATCGTCTTCGATTTGAAATAGGGCGTCAGATCGGAGCGAGTTTCGTCGGTAAAATCCTCTTCGGAATAGATGTGCCCCACGGGGCGGCCGCTCGGATAAAAGATCGCAACTGCCGAGGATGTCAGAACGACACGAGCGGCCGCCGCCTTCGTCGCTGATCGCAAGACGCGCAGCGTTCCATCGCGCGCCGGGGCGATGAGGTCATCCGGATCATCCGGCTGGGTGACGGGAAAAGGCGAAGCCGTATGGACCACGACCTCGGCTTCGGCAATGGCTTCGTCCCAGCCGGCGTCGTTCGTCAAATCGGCGGCACTGAACGTGACATTGCGCGACTCCACCCCAAGCCGCCCGAGCGCGCGACGAACATCGTCCGCCTTGTCCAGACTTCGCAGCGTTCCACGCACGTTATGGCCACGGCGCAGGAATTCCGCAATCGTGTACTTGGCGATAAGCCCGCTGGCGCCGGTGACGACGATCTCAGGATTCGGTGTCACGGCGGATGCACCTGTTGCTCGACAGCCGGTTCGCTCTCTGGCGGCCGCCTTACGCAGATATTCTTCCATAAGACGGCGTAAAGGCAATGTCGGATCGGCGATAAAATCGCGATATCGGGCGGTTATGGCTCGACGGGAATGGCAATTCGACGCCTTTATTCCGCGCCGTCACACCCCTGTAACACCAACGAGCATAGTGTCCCCGCGACAGGTCTGAAGAGGGCATCATCATCCTGGACGTGCACCGTTTGCAGGATCAGTCCCGCGCCTGCAAACGCCTCGCGTCGCACCGCCCTCAAAGCGAGGCCCCGGCGTCACTCTCGCGCCGGGGCCTTCCTTCGATCGGGTCGCTATTCCGCAGCAACGGGCGGAGATAGACGGACGGGGTTGAGGACAGCCGAGCGATCCTGGTTTGACGAAGTCCGAGTTCGCAGCGACGCCACGACACGTTTTCCGAGCGCGATTGCCGGGCGCTCTATCCATATATGCAAGGCCAATG
>CAYYDL010000012.1:0-6169 GCA_964470545.1 uncultured Hyphomicrobium sp.
CGCCATGACGGAAAGATCGTCGATCCGTTTTTGCCGGATGCGGTCGACGGCACGTGCGACCCGAATGCGCGCGGGCCGGGTCTCTGGGAGCCGTCGGTGGCGGCGGCATTCCCGTACACGAACGGCGAGATGATTGGTGCGGGTTTCGCCGGCGATGCGCCGAGCGTCACGGCGCTCGAAGTCGATGACCACGACGTGGTGCCGTTGACCGAGACGTCGGGGGCGATCGTCCTTTATGGCCGCTTCATCAATCTCAGGAAGGGCGACCGCATTCACTTCGTCGCAAATGGACCAGGCGGATCGATTTTCGATGAAAGCGCTACGCCACTCGATCGCGACAAGGCAACGTATGTCGCGTACGTCGGGAAGCGGCGCGAAAAGGATCCTTGGTCGAAGGGGTCGTACGAAGGGCAGGTCGCGCTCGTTCGCGACGGCGGCATTATCGCGACGAAAGTCGTGACGTTCGATGTGAAGTGAGCATCAGGACATGAATGCGGGGAGCGGGAACGCAAGCGTGAAGCCGCCGACGGTCAGCACGGTGCCGAAGCCTCCGAGAACGAAGCTTAGATAGAGCAGCATATTGCCGCCGGAAATCAGTGCGACGGAGGCGAGCACGATGGCGATCTGCAGAAGCGCCTGGCCGTAGTCGAAATAGGGATCCTGCTTCAGGGCCTCGTCTCGCTCGGCTTCAAGTGCCTTGCCCTTGGTGAAAAGCTCGTCCAGACCCTCACCGCTTTTCGGATCGCTGGTCAATTGTTTGTCCTGGATGTTGTAATCGGCAATTTTCGCTTCGATGAGCTTTTTTGCATCGTCCGGCATCGATGGGGACATCTTCAGCAACGCGTCGAACTCTTCGGTGTGGAGCCGTAAGGCCTGCCGGCGTGCGTTCTTCGCCTGGAAAAAAGCCCAGACGTTGGATGCTGCGATGTTTCCCTGAAGGGCGTTCTGCTCGGCGTTGCTGCCGCCCATACTGCAGATGGCCAAGATCACCGCGAGAATGCCGACGTAGACGCCGATGAGCTTGTCGCGGGTTCTCATGTTCTCGCGATCGGCGTCGAGGCCGAGTTCTTCCAGCGCCATCAGATATTCCCCCGACTGATCGTCAAGCGATCAGATGATACGATCTTCGGGCGGCGCTGCAAGCGATCGTGCGGGAAGAAGATCCTTACGGTCGATGGCGCGGCCGTCGGCGCCGAGGCGGTAGAGAATGGGTGCGCCGGTCGCAAGCTCGCGCTCGAGGATTTCGTCCGGGGTAAGGTTTTCAAGGATCATCACAAGGGCCCGCAGCGAATTGCCGTGGGCAACGATAATGACGTTTTTGCTGGCCGTGATCTGCGGCCAGATCGCTTTATCGTAGTAGGGGCGGACGCGCGCGAGCGTGTCTTTCAGGCTTTCGCCCTCGGGCGGAGCGATATCGTACGAGCGCCGCCATGCGCGGACCTGCGCTTCGCCCCATTTCTTGCGGGCTTCATCCTTATTGAGCCCTGAGAGTGCGCCATAGTTCCGTTCGTTCAAAGCGGCGTCACGGATAATCGGCACATCCGGCTCGTTGATCTCGGCGAGAATAATATCGAGGGTATGCTGCGCACGCTTCAAGGCGCTGGTGAACGCAATATCGAACTTGACACGATGATCACGGATCATACGGCCTGCGACGCGCGCTTCGATGACGCCTTTCTCGGTCAGGTCTGGATTGCGCCAGCCGGTAAAGAGATTGAGTTTATTCCACTCACTCTCACCATGGCGTACGAGCACCAGAATGTTGTCCGTCAGAGCATCAGTCATTGTACGGTCTAGGCGTCTCCGGTCGCGCGGCGCTTTTCTTCAAGGCCCAATGCCCAATACGTTCTTCATATCGTAAAGACCTGGCGCACGGTCCTTTGTCCAAAGCGCGGCCTTTACGGCGCCACGCGCAAAAATTCCGCGGTCGGTGGCACGGTGAGTGAGTTCGATCTGTTCGCCGTTGCCTGCGAAGATCACAGTGTGCTCCCCGATGACGCTGCCGCCGCGCAGCGTTGCAAACCCGATATCGCCGCGCCGACGCGGTCCCGTATGACCATCGCGGACGCGCACAGAGTGCTCATCAAGATCCAACCCGCGTCCTGACGCAGCGGCTTCACCGAGCATCAAAGCCGTGCCGGAGGGGGCATCAACCTTCATGCGGTGATGCATTTCAACAATTTCGATGTCGAAGTCGTTCCCGAGCGCGACTGCAGCTTGGCGTGTGAGTGCAAGCAGGAGATTGACGCCAAGACTCATATTGCCAGCCTTGACGATAGCGGTGCGTTTCGCGGCTTCGGCGATTGCGGCTTCGGACGCGGCATCGAAACCAGTCGTCCCGATGATGTCGGCAGTTCCTGAACTGGCAGCGAGGCGCGCGAATTCAATGCTTGCCTTCGGCACCGTGAAATCGACGATGGCGTCGGATGCGGCAATGACGGCCGCGGCGTCGCTCGTCACCGTTAGCCCGATCGGCTCAAGACCAGCAAGCTCACCGATGTCCTTACCAAGAACCGGGGAGCCAGCCGTCTCGGTGGCGCCACTGATGCTGCAGTTCGGCTCAGCGGCAATCGCGCGGATCAGTTCGCGGCCCATGCGGCCGGCCGCGCCCATGACGGCGATTTTCATGACGTCTCCGGTCAGCTCGACGGTTGCCATTCGGCGGGCCGATATAGCAACGGCATTACGTGAGCGTAAAGAGGAGGCACTCGAAAATCACCGACGCAGATCTTGGATGCCGAGGTTTCCCCGCTGCGATTCGCCTTAAGCTGGTGTTTTGGCGCGTTGCAAAGCCTGCACGATCAGGGCCCTGGCCTCGTCGGCGTGGCCCCAATGATCAATCTTGACCCATTTGCCGGGTTCAAGGTCCTTGTAGTGGGCAAAGAAGTGCTCGATCTGCTCCAACGAGATTTGGGGGAGATCGGTGTAGGTTTTGACCCCTTCATAGCGTTTGGTGAGCTTGCTCGAGGGCACCGCGATGATCTTTTCATCGCCACCGCCGTCGTCCTCCATCACAAGCACGCCCACGGGGCGGCAATTGATAACCGCGCCGGGGACGATGGCGCGGGTGTTACAGACGAGAACATCGATCGGATCGCCATCGGTCGACAACGTGTGCGGAATGAAGCCGTAGTTTCCGGGATAGCGCATCGGCGTATAGAGGAAGCGATCGACGTGAAGGGCGCCGGACGCCTTATCCATCTCATATTTGATCGGCTCGCCGCCGACGGGGACTTCGATCACGACGTTGATGTCGTCGGGCGGGTTTTTGCCGGGCAGAATCGCGTCAAGACGCATCGGTGTTGACCTCAGGATAAATCATTCAATTCGAGGGCCACACTTGCCGCGAATGAAAAGTCCGCACAACCGCCCTTAGGTCGCATGCCGACCAGAAAAATGGGACCTCAGTGCCTATTGCTGCGTGGCACCCGAAGCAGCTTTACGATTACCACTCGAAAGCGACGCGGGGCGTAAATCCTTTGCCCAAACGGACGCAAGAACGGCGCGCGGGCCGGCCCCCGCACCGGATATAAAAGCCGTGAGCTTTCTCATTGGCTTCGAGCGCCCATACGATCAGGTGCTCGAGGTCGAGGGCGTCGAGCGTCGCGCGGCAGGCTTCGAATAGGTGCGAGCCGAGGCCAAGGCCTTGGTAAACGGGCGCCAGATAAAGCTCGTAGATTTCGCCGACATCGCGTCCGCCTCCGCGTGCTCTGCCGCATGTCGCGTAACCGGCAACCGTCTCATCTTGCACAATGACGAGAAGGTTTCGCTCCGCCGCAATGGCGCGTCGCCACCACGTTGCATCCCGGCGCAAAATCTCGCGCTCGAGATGGAGCGGTGGAAGAATGCCGGTGTAGGCCAGTCGCCAGGAGTCGCGAAAAATCTGGGCGAGCGCTGCGGCGTCGGCAGGACGGGCGTTGCGGACAGAAACCTTCAGGCTCTGGTTCAGCATGTGAACACTTTAACTCCGAGCCGGCGAAAACGCACCAGGACTTGTCACTCTTACGAAAATAAAAAGGGCGCGGAGATAGCCTCCACGCCCGAATGCTTGAACGGAAGTGCCCCACTCGACGAATGCCGGCGCAATCGTCGCAAACCGCATTGTCTCAGCCGACGCTCTTGAATTGCTCGAACGATTTCGTCGTCGCGGCGCCGACCGTTTCAAGAGCCTGCTTCGCGACCTTGCTCGAGAGTTCGAAAAGTTCTTTCGACTGCGAACCGGCAACAGCGAATTGCTGCTGGAAGTAATTGGCCTGGAGACGCGCGATTTCCGGGAACGTGCGCGCACGCGCCATCGCCTGGGCAGCTTCGAAAGCAGCTTCGGTGTTTGCAAGCGTGTTGGCGACGATCTTTTCGCCGATCGATTTGGCTCCGGCTTGCGTCGTCAGCATGACTTCTTCCGCGACCTTGGCATTATCTTTCGCGAAGGAGGTGAGCTTGTGGTAGGCGTCGCGCGACTTCGCGATCGCATCTTCAGCGAACGCCGAGAGGTTCTCGGGAACTTTGGCGTCCTTGCCGGCGGTGAACATTTCCTGGGCTTGTTTTGTGAAATCCTGGACTTGACGCGTGAAGGCATCGGTCATGGGGTCACTCCTGAATTTTGCAGTATCGACTGGTGCGTATTTTCAAAAGAGCTGTCTGGCTGACGCCCGACGGCGAAACCATTGACCAAAATATACGCAAAACGATTGTGCGTTGCAACACGATTTTGCCGTGCACCCTCAATACTGGGATTTTCGACTCTTAAATCGCGTCCTTATGCCTCAAACATGTCAGTACACTGACCCGGGTGGGCAGGCAATCCCTATCCTTTTGTTCGCACTTGCGAAAAGGTTTGTTTCGGTCTGTGACAGTCCGTCAAAGCCTTGCGAAAACATCCCGGTACGCCACCGCGTTGGGATCGAACATTATGTCGCGGCGGGTGAGCGGGCGAGCAAGCGCCAGGCCCTCCAAGGTCCGACAGCGGGACAGTGCCACATAGGTTTGGCCATGCGCGAATGTGCCACTTCCCAGGTCGATATACACTTTATCGAGTGTCAGCCCCTGCGCCTTGTGAATCGTCAAGGCCCAGGCGAGGCGCAGCGGGAACTGCTTGAATGTTCCGGCGACCGTCTCGACGATTTTCTCCTGAGACTGATCGAAGGCGTAGCGGCGGTGTTCCCAGGCGACCTGCTCGACTTCGTATTCCCTTCCCGAGACTTCGACGAAGATCTGCTTCTCTGTCAGGCGGGACACGCGCGCGATGGTGCCGTTGACCCATCGGCGATCCGGATCGTTTCGGAGCATCATGACTTTGGCGCCGGGTTTCAGCTCGAGCGCCGTTTCAGCTGGCTGGACGTTCGCTGCGAAATCTCCCGTGATGTTGGCATCGAAGCGATTGGCACGGCCGGGCAGCGCCTCGAGATAGGCGGTGTTGATGCGTTTCGCGGCGGCGTTCGTCGTGGTCAGGATGACGTAAGGCTCACCTTCGGCAAGAGTCCGGATCGGACTGACGCGCTTGTTTATGAAGGCAAGATCTTCATCGCTGACATTGCCGTCACGGACGGCATTCAATACGTGAATGAGATCGCCGTCCGTCTGGCGGAAGATCTGCTCGAGCTCGAGAAGGGCGGTGCCGGCCCCTTCGCGCAACGCCGGGATCGAAAAGAAAAACGGACTGCCGTGTTCCTCCGTGAGGTGAGCCAACACCTCGCGTTCCTGAATCACCGGCGGCAATTGATGCAAATCAGCGAACAGCAAAAGACGCGCGCCGCCAAACGGCTCGCGTGGCCGGCCGCGATTGACGCGCAGGGATCTGTCGATCGCCCACATCATGTCGGAGCGCACCATCGATGCCTCGTCGATGACGACAAAATCGAGCTTGCGCATCACGCGGCCATTGCGGCTGCGGCGGATGTCATTTTCCTGGATGAGGCGCGGCGGAAAGCCGAAGAAGGAATGGATGGTCTGGCCGCCGATGTTGATGGCGGCGAGGCCCGTCGGCGCCAGGACGACCATACGGTCATCGTAGGCGTCACGCAGTGCTTTGAGGAGCGTGGACTTGCCGGTTCCCGCCCGGCCTGTGACGAAAAGATTGCCCGTTTCTTCAGTCATGAAGGCCGCGGCGCGCTCGAATGCTGGTGTCGGCCTGATGCCGTCGGGCCACGTGATCACGCTAGCCCTCGCGCGT
>CAYYDL010000013.1:0-3490 GCA_964470545.1 uncultured Hyphomicrobium sp.
GGATCGACAGGCTCTGGCGGAACTTTGCGCAGTTTCACTTCCGCACTTTGAATACCGTAATCGTCCTCAGCCTTGTAGAAGACGCGCATCGATCCGCGCGGTGTCGCGCTGATCTTTTTCGTCATCGAGATCTTCGGCAGCTCATCGGGAATGACGTCGAACGTCCAGGTTGCAAGCTCGCGCGATCCTGCCAACGCGCGAACACGGGCCGATTTGCGGATTTCGTAGCGCACTTCCGAAACGTTCGAGGTGTCGCGGTCCTTCGATTTCTCAGCCGTGACTTTCAGCGGCCCCGTCGCGCCGTCACTCAGCACTTCGAGTGATACACCCGATCCGCCGAAGCCGACACCGCGAAGCGTCAGAAGGCTATGATCGGGGGTTTCGAAAAATCGCGCTTCGCCTCGAGTCTCATCGACCACCTGCTTCGCACCGTCGGCAAGCAGAATAGGCGGAAGAGCGGTATAGGGCGGTGGCGTCACCCAGGCGTCGACACGTGCTGGCGGTCCCTGCTCGGTGTTCGCGAACCGAAACGCAGCCGCCAGACGGTCGCCTAAACTTCCGGTCGCCAGCACCGCGACCGGGATAAGCAAAAGCAGAAGCAGGCCGCGAACGGCCCACGGATCGAACCTATCCGTGCGCGGCGCCGGGGTGCCGACCTTGAGACGCTGAATGGCTTTCGCAAGACGCGCGCGATGCGCCTGCCAGAGCGCCGAGGTTTCGGCATTCGCGGCGCCGGAGGTCAGCGTGTCTTCGTAAGAGGTCGCGGGTCGGTGCGGGACCCCGGAACGGCGCTCGATACGCCGGATGGCTTCATCACGCGTCGGCCATGGGATTCGAACGGCGTAGATGATGGCAGCGACGGCTGCCAGCCCGAACGCTGCAAGCAAAATCTCGTGCGGCAGTGGATCGAGGTTGGACCAGAGCCCGACGAACGATAGCATGGCGAACAGGATGGCCACGCCGAAGACAAGCCACAGCCGCGGCCACAGTCGCTCGAAAAAGAGCGCAAGCGTGCTGAGACGAACTTTCCGCGCGAAAGACCGCGACATCGCGGGACCGGAGTCCCTGTTTTCCGGCTCTACCATGTGCCTCAAGCTAGCACGGGGCCTTGGCCCCGTACGTTAACAAAATGCAACGTGAACGGGCAAAACGACGCCAAATTCGCCCGACATCCGGCCCCTTTGGAACTTCGGAAGGACGTCCCCGGATCCATTTTATCTGCCGATATGGCGGGCCCATATCCGAGAGACGAACTCGAAGATGGCAACGACGTATGACCGCTACGCCGATAGCCACGGCGGCAGATGGTCCGCACCGATCAGATCATCGTAGCTCGGCCGCGGCCGCACGACAGCATATTTGTCACCATAGACAAGCACTTCTGGCACGAGACGGCGGCTGTTGTATGTCGAAGACATGACAGCCCCATAAGCCCCGGCCGTCATGATGGAAAGAAGGTCGCCCGGCTCGACGGGCGCAAGCGCGCGATCTTCCGCCAAAAAGTCTCCGGTCTCGCAAACCGGCCCCACGATGTCCTGCTGGATCGGCGCAAGTTCATTGCACACTTCCGCGACCGGCCAGATGTCGTGATAGGCTTCATAAAGCGTCGGCCGGATCAGATCATTCATCGCCGCGTCGACAATCGTGAACGTCTTGTCGGTTCCTTCCTTGACGTAGATGACCTTCGTCACGAGGACACCCGCGTTCCCGACGATCATGCGTCCCGGCTCGAGCACGATCTTGAGGCCGAGAGGCCCAAGCGTTTCCTTGACGACGGCGGCATATTCATCGGGCGTTGGTGGAATGTCGTTCGCCCCGCGATAGGGCACGCCGAGGCCGCCACCGATATCGAGATGCTCGAGCGCCAGCCCGTCGGCCTTCAGATCGCGCGCGAGATCGGCCATCAGCCGGAACGCGTCGCGAAATGGTGCAAGATCGGTGATCTGGCTGCCGATGTGCATATGAATGCCGGAAATCTTGATGCCTGCAAGGCCGGCGGCCTCGGCATAAAGCCGCCGCGCATCGGCGTAGGGCACCCCGAACTTGTTCTCGGCTTTGCCGGTCGAGATTTTCGCATGTGTCTTCGCGTCGACATCCGGATTGACACGGATCGCGATTGACGCGGTACGATCCATCGCCGACGCGACTTCGCTGAGTGCCCGGAGCTCCGGCTCGCTCTCGACGTTGAAGCCGAGAATGCCTTCCTCCAGTGCACAGGCCATTTCCCCCCGCGTCTTGCCGACACCGGCGAAAATGATCTTCGACGCCGGGACGCTCGCAGCGCGTGCGCGGCGAAGCTCGCCTTCCGACACCACGTCCATGCCCGCGCCGAGCTGCGCCATCGTCTTCAGCACCGCTTGGTTCGAGTTGGCTTTGACGGCGAAGCAGATCAGCGCGTTCTGCCCGGCGAACGCCTGCGACAACACCTGATAATGACGGACGAGCGTTGCCGTCGAATAGCAGTAGAACGGCGTCCCCACCTCTTCGGCGATCCGCGCGAGACTGACGTCCTCCGCATGGAGGAGACCGGACTTGTATTGGAAATGATGCATGGGGACGCTTCTAGCGGATGAGAAACGTCCGCTTCACCGGAAAATGCGCAAAAGGTCAAGACAGTTGAGTTGCTCGGCTCTCGAACGCCTCCCAACCGTCATTCTCGAACGCGGCGAGCATCGCGAGTGCATTCGGAGATCCAGCATGAAACTGCCGAAGGCCCAATATCGCTCTGCTCGCTCGGCCGAAGCCGACGGAAAGAGTAAGGAATTCGCGTCTACCGCAGCAACGGGTCAAGGAAGAATGATTCGTGCGGTTTCGGCGGCGCATCCGAATTCTTGCCCGGATCGGCAGCTTCCGGCGATTTGGCCTTACCCGTCGCCTTTGCTCCGGGCGGCGGCTCAAGAGGTCCTTTGACGCCGCAGCCCGCGAAGCACAATCCCGCGACGCCCAAAAGCGCAACGGTTGTCCAAACCTTCATGCTGCGCGAAAGCGCGGCCATCCCAGAAATCACTCCAAAACCCCTCAGCCCGCGGAAGACGCAGGCACCCGATTGAAGTTTTTAGACCTTCGCTCGGGCTTTTTCCAACCGCCGGAGCCATTGCCGCGCCATTTTGGCGACGTTCTGTGGCGCCGTTCCCCCATAGCTCGTCCGGCTTTTGACCGAATTTTCCACAGACAGAACGGAAAATACGGCTTTTGTGATGCGCGGTTCGACCTTTTGCATCTCTTCGAGTGAAAGCTGATCGAGATCGGCACCCTTGGCCTCGGCCAATTTGACGATCGAGCCGGTGACGTGATGGGCATCTCGGAAGGGCATCTTGAGCTCCCGAACCAGCCAGTCGGCGAGGTCCGTCGCGGTTGAGTACCCCCGCCCCGCGGCCACCCGCATAGCCTCCACGTTCGGCTCGAGATCCGAAATCATGCCGGCCATCGCAGCCATGACAAGACGCAGGCTCGCGAGCGCGTCGAACGTCGTTTCCTTGTCCTCCTGCAT
>CAYYDL010000014.1:0-6341 GCA_964470545.1 uncultured Hyphomicrobium sp.
CAAGGATGCCGTGAACCGCGTGCATCAGCCAGCCGACGCACAGGATGTCTCGAGCGGGGCCGCGCCCTGGCAGCGCCTCGCCTATGATGAGCTGCTCGCCGGACAGCTCGCATTCGCACTCGTCCGCCGGAACCTGAAGACCGAACGCGGCCGTCGGCTGTCAGGTAACGGCGACATCCGCGCCCAGATCGCTGCCGCACTTCCCTTCGCCCTAACGGGATCGCAAAAAACGGCACTTGAGGAAATCGCAGCCGACCTCGCCGCGCCGCATCGGATGCTCCGACTACTGCAAGGCGACGTCGGTTCCGGCAAGACGGTCGTTGCGCTGATGACCATGGCAATCGCCGCCGAAGCGGATGCCCAGGCGGCATTGATGGCGCCGACCGAAGTGCTCGCCCGCCAGCACATCGAGACGATCGCGCCGCTCGCCGAGGCGGCGGGATTGCGGATCGCTCTTCTGACCGGGCGCGAGAAAGGCAAAGCCCGCGACGCCGTCATCACGCGCCTCGCGACGGGCGAGATCGATCTCCTGGTTGGCACGCACGCGCTCTTTCAGTCGGACGTGCAGTTCAAGGATCTCGCCGTCGCCGTGATCGACGAGCAGCATCGCTTTGGCGTACATCAACGCATGGCTCTGCAGGCGAAAGGTGCGAACGGCGATACCAATGTCCTCGTGATGACCGCGACGCCGATCCCGCGCACCCTGCTGATGACGCACTACGGCGATCTCGATGTCTCGAAGCTTACCGAAAAACCCGCGGGTCGAAAGCCCATCGTGACCAAGGCCGTGCCGCTCGAACGGCTTGAGCGCCTGATCGATCGCATTCGCGTACAGCTTGCCGAAGGCGCCCAGGTCTATTGGGTCTGTCCGCTGATCGAAAGCTCCGAGCTGACCGATCTCGCCGCCGCGGAAGAACGCTTCGCCTACCTCCGCCAGATTTTCGGCGATGTCGTCGGACTTCTCCACGGCGGATTGGCTGCGAAGGAGAAGGACGAGACGATGGCCGCCTTCGCCGCGAACGAGCTGAAAATCCTCGTCGCAACGACAGTCATCGAAGTCGGAGTCAATGTTCCGAACGCCAACATCATGGTCATCGAGCACGCCGAACGCTTCGGCCTGGCCCAGCTGCATCAGTTGCGCGGTCGCGTCGGCCGTGGCTCGCGGGAATCCTTCTGCATGCTGCTCTACAAGGCGCCGCTCGGCGAAACGGCCGAGCAACGGCTCAAGATGATGGAAGAAACCGAGGATGGTTTCCGCATCGCCGAGAAAGACCTCGAGCTTCGCGGCGGTGGAGAAATCCTCGGCGCGCGCCAGAGCGGTGCGCCGGGCTTCCGCATTGCCGAAGTGCCGGGCCGGGAAGCGCTGCTCGAAGCTGCACATGACGATGCCGTCCTGACGCTTCAACGAGATCCGAACCTCGTAACGCCCCGTGGGCAGGCACTCCGAACACTTCTGTACCTTTTCGAATGCGACGAAGCCGTGCGCCTGTTCCGAGCGGCCTGATATAGCGCACTCAGTTATCCTCGACTGAACGAGCATAGCGAATGATGGTCGGAGATCCGGCGCGAAGCTGCCGAAGGCTCAATATTGCGTCTTCGATCAGTTTTACGCTGGGTCCCCGGCCATCTCGTTGCGCTCGAGCCGAGGACGACGATCGTCCTAAGCGGCGGGCTTGTCGCTCCCGACCTTGAAACGCGACTTCTTCTGGGCCGCCTCTGCGAGCCGCTTCAGCTTCTCCTGCTCGGTATCCGGCATCACGATGCCGCCCGACAGAATGATCTTCGCCGCTTCCTCGACCGTCATGTTGAGGAACACGACGTTCGATCGAGGCACGAAGCAGATAAACCCCGTCGGCGGCACGATACCTGTCGGCATGAAGACGGTCAGCAAGTCGTCCGCGCCACCCGGCTTGACATCCTTGATCTCGCCCGTCGTCTCGCCCGTCACGAAAACGAGGCTCCAGATCTCTTTCGATGGGAATTCGATCATTCCAACCTTCTGGAAGCTCTGGTTGGTGCCCGTCGTCGAGATGACGCTTTCAAAAATCTGCTTAAGCGCGCCGTAAACATTTCGCACGATCGGCGTCCGCGACATCATCAACTCGCCGGATGACACGAGCGCACGTCCGAGGAGGTTCGCTGCGAGCGCCCCGATCAGGGTCAATCCGAAGACGGCAATGACAAGTCCAAAACCGGGAACCGGAAAGGGCAGATAATTATCGGGATTGAATGATGCCGGGAGAAGCGGCTTGATCCAGGCGTCGATCCAATGGATCACGCCCCACATGAGCCAGAGCGTGATCGTGACGGGCCCGACGATGACGAGGCCGGTCAAAAAGGCATTGCGAAACCGCGATCCAAGATGCCAACCCGTCTTGCCGCCGTTACTTGCCAGCCGCTTGAGACCCGCCGTCAACTGCGCTTCCGTCGGGGTAGGCCCCGCTTGGCGTTGATGTTCGGGATCTGAACCGGCCGGGGGAGGAACCATTCTCTCCTACGCGTGGCATCAAGCCCGATGCAGGACGGGCAAACCTCAGTTTGTCACGACCAGACAGTCAAGACCACTGCTTCGAAGTTTATTGCAGAGGCTGCGGGGCTCCTCTTGCGAGGCGTAACCGGCGATGCGGACTCGGTAGAAGGTTCCCATGCTGCCGATGACGGTAGAATCCACAACGGGCACATGGTTCCCCAACTCGCTGCCATGCTCCGCGACGAGTTTTTGGGCAAGCGCTTCCGCTTCCGCCTTCGACCGGAGCGCTGCGATATGAATTTTGTATTTGCCTTTTCGGAGAACAGATGCAGTCGGTGCGGGTTCAGGCGCATAAGAGGCTTTTTGGGCTCCGACGACGCGATTCTTTGCACCGCTGCCTGCAACCGTCGTTGCACTACTCCAACTCGATATTTCCGGCGACGTCGCGGTCGTTGAAGCCGTGACGACTGACGGCGAAGAGTCCGAGCTTTCCGCTGCCGGCGCGGACGATCCGCCACCGAACATGTTCGAGAAAAAGCCGGTGACATTTCCCGGAATCGCGGTGACGGTCTTGGTGAAAGAAGACCCTGAACTCGGAGCCGCAGGTTCGGCTGGCGCTGCGGACGACTGCGACAGACCAAAAAATCCGGCGATGCCCGAAGAGGCCGGCTTGGCCCCTCCACCGGCAACTGGCGCTGCCGCGGCGGATTGAAGTGTTGTCTCGCTCGTCAAAGGCGGACTTGACGGTGCCTGCTGCGACGCAGCCTTTTGTTCGCCCGCTGCTTCGGCAATCGCCGCCGCCGAGAGGCCCGCCGAACCCGCATTGGGCCCTGGCGCTGAATTGACGGCGACGTTGGCCGCCGGTGCCGGAGCCGATCCAGTTGAAGGCGCAGGCGTCCCGATCGCGCGTTGATCAGGTGTGGCGCCGGTGTCGGGAAGGCCCGCCATCCGATAGGCTTCCGAACGCTCGGCAATCGCCGATTTCTGCTCCGACGGACTGAGACCGTTTTTCAGCCAGATGGCGCTTGTCAGGTCCGAGATCGCTTGTCCCGGCTTGTTGTCCTTCTTGTAGGCAAGACCGCGCGTCAACAGCGCCTTGGACATCTCCGGAGGACTCAGCGCCCCCGACTTCACAGCCGTCGAGAGCGCATCTATGGCCGATTGATATTTGCCCGCTGCATAGGCTTTGAGCCCGGCATCATAAGCTTTTTTGGCGGCTTCCTGCTGGGCCACTTTTTGGGCGGCGGCACCATCCTGCTGCGGTCCCTGCGCGGATGGTCCTGCGGGCTGCGGCGCGGCCTTTGCTTTGCGGGCCACGCCCGGAGACGAAAAAGTCGAGAGACTAGCTGCGAATACGCACGCCACTGCGGCAGCGAACGCCAAACGGCGCGCGAGCACATGGAACTGCGTCATCTACCGTTACCTTCCCCAATGGTCACGTTCTTGAGTGGCGCAACCTCCCATCACGCTATTGCAATCAGCGGAACAAGGCAAATTGAGGACCCCACCCCAAATGAGGCGATCTCCCGGTTACTCCACCGTCACTGATTTCGCCAGATTTCTCGGCTGATCGACATCGGTCCCCATCAACACCGCCGTTTGATAGGCAATGAGCTGAGTCGGCACAGCATAGACCATCGGCGCCACGAAGGCATGAACCGCCGGCATTTGGATGTGGGCGGCGAGCTTGCAACCGGCTTTTTCTGGGGATGCGTCGGAAATGAGGATAACCTGCCCGCCCCTCGCGACGACTTCCTGGAGATTGGAGATGGTCTTCTCGAAGAGTTCGTCCTCCGGCGCCACGACGACGACCGGAACAGTTTCGTCGATCAAGGCAATCGGTCCGTGCTTCAGCTCACCCGCAGCATAACCCTCGGCGTGGATGTACGAGATCTCCTTGAGCTTCAATGCGCCCTCGAGCGCAACCGGGAAGCTCGACCCCCGCCCCAGATAAAGAACGTCCTTCGCCTTCACGAGTTCATGGGCGACGCCGATGAACGGATCGTCGCTCTTCAGAATGGACGCCACATGACGCGGCACTTCCATCAGAGCCTTGACCAACGTGCTCTCCTGCTCCGCCGTGATGCTCTCGCGCGCCCGCGCAATTGCGATAGCGAGGCACGCGAGAACAGAAAGCTGACACGTGAACGCTTTTGTCGAGGCGACGCCGATCTCGGGCCCAGCGAGCGTCGGCAGCGCCGCATGGGATTCGCGTGCGATCGTCGAAGTCCGGACATTGACGATGGACGCGATGCGCTGGCCGTTGGCCTTTGCATATCGAAGCGTCGCCAGCGTATCCGCCGTCTCGCCGGACTGGGAGACGAAGACTGCAAGACCATTTGTCGGCAGTGGCGCTTCTCGATAGCGCATCTCCGACGCGACATCGATATCGACCGGGACACGCGCAAATCGCTCGATCCAGTACTTCGCGACGAGACCCGCATAATAGGCAGTCCCGCACGCCGAGATCGTGACGCGACTGATCTTGGAAAGATCGACGCCGAGATCCGGGAAACGCACCTGCGCCGACGTCATGTCGACGTAATTCGCGAGCGTGTGTGAGATCACCTCCGGCTGCTCGTGAATTTCCTTCGCCATGAAGTGGCGGTAGTTGCCCTTGTCGATCAACAAAGAACTCGCGACCGCTTTGATGAGGGGCCGCTCGACACGGGTGCCCTCCATGTTGAAGATCTCGGCGCCCGAGCGGCGAAGGACCGCCCAATCGCCTTCTTCCAGATAGGTGATAGCATCCGTGAACGGCGCAAGAGCAATCGCATCCGAGCCGAGGTACATCTCGCCGGACCCATGGCCGATCGCGAGTGGCGAACCCTTGCGAGCAGCAATCATCAGGTCGTCTTCGCCGGCGAAGATGATTCCGAGCGCGAAGGCGCCCTCCAGGTGCTGCAAAGCATGATGCGCTGCGGTGACGGGATCGACTCCTCGATCCAGCTCGTCCGTGATGAGATGGACGACAGCCTCTGTGTCTGTCTCGGTTTCGAACTTGTGGCCTTTCGCTTCGAGACCCGCGCGCAATTCGCGGAAGTTCTCTATAATGCCATTGTGCACGACGGACACCTTCGCCGTCATGTGCGGATGGGCATTCCGTTCCGTCGGGCGTCCGTGGGTCGCCCACCGCGTATGGCCAATGCCGGTCCGGCCGGCCAGCGGCTCCGAAATCAGCCGCTTCTCCAGATTTCGGAGTTTCCCCTCGGCCCGTCTGCGCTCGATTCCCGGTCCCTCGACCGTCGCGATGCCCGCCGAATCGTATCCGCGATATTCGAGCCTGCGCAGTGCATCGACGAGATTTGTCGATACCGACGACTTTCCGAGAATTCCAACGATCCCACACATCGGATCGAATCCCCCAAATGCTTGCCCCATCCAACGATGAAGCGAGTTAAGGATCTTCTCAAATCAAAGAATATTTCAGAAGAACCCGCGAAACTCGCACGCAACTTACTGCACTAGTTAACGCTTATTTCGCCCGCGACGCTTTGCGCCGCGTCATCATAATGCGAAATTTCTCTGCCCAGCCGGGGCGCTCCTCTTGAGCGCTGCGCTCAAGCGCCAGGGCGCCAGGGCTGACATTCTTCGTGATGACGCTGCCCGATCCGATGTAGGCGCCCTCGCCGATCTTCACCGGCGCGACGAGTGACGTATTGGAGCCGATGAAGGCACCCTCGCCGACTTCCGTTCTCTCTTTATTGAAGCCGTCATAATTGCAGAAGATCGTACCTGCCCCGATGTTGGCCCGCGCGCCGACGATACCGTCCCCCAAATACGATAGGTGATTGGCCTTCGCGCCCTCGCCCAGTGTCGTGTTCTTCACCTCGACGAAGTTACCGATGTGAACGTTTTCGCCGATTTGGGC
>CAYYDL010000015.1:0-3031 GCA_964470545.1 uncultured Hyphomicrobium sp.
CGTCACCGGGCTTGCGAAACGTCATCGTCGAGAATGCATCCGGTCAAAAAACGCCAAGGGCCCTGACCTATAACATCATTCCCTGCCCATCGGGCAAGCGCCGCCCCAAAGAGCGGCGCCGCGACCTTTCAGCATCAAGATCCGGTGTTCTCAAGGAGATCGTCTTGTTTCTTAAGAAGACCCGAAACCTTGGCGACCGGGATTTTGAACTCCCATCCTGTTACCAATGGGGCCATCTCGTCAGCCTGTTTCTTGCCCTCGCCAGTCCCTGAGGACGTAACGACGATCCAGGCCTGCTTTCCGTCCGACTTCACGTCGAGTTGCACTTTCAAGCCCTTGTCCGTTTCATAGGACACCTTCCCGGCGCTCGGAAGCGTGTCGGACTTGTCCGCCTTGCGCACGCCCTGGAAGTCGACGTAGCTCGCCGACTCGATGATCTCGTCAACGGAATTCACATACTTGAGCTTCTTGCCTGCCGGCATCTGGGCAAGCTTGTGCGATCCGTCCTTGTCCTTATCAATGGTATAGGCGGGCTGTCCGGCAACCTCGATCGTCGCCGTTTTGATCGAATTCGTCGGGATATCGACGACGCGGGTCGTTACCCAATCGCTGAGCTTCGCGCCGACGTCGATTGGCCGGTCCGCAAGCCAGCTCTGATCGTCCGCGGGATTGCGCACATAGGTTCCGTTCTTGTTGGCCCCGAATGCGTCGGGCTTGCTGTTGCCCGCCACGATCGCGCCGATCACGTGCCCATCCGCGTCGAGGAATCGGATTAGACGAGACGAAGTTGTTTTCGGGTCACCCAACCCAAGCAGTCCGAGCCTGTCCTTCTTGGCGGTCTTGCGCTCGGCGAGAGTGGCTTGCGAAGCGTTGAGAAGAAGATTGCGGACGGCCTCGAGGTTGGCCGGATAATCTTCTTGGCTTGCGACGACCCACTTGCCGTCCTTCAGCGCGAGCTTGATCGCGTTTCCGCCTTGTTCGATCTCAATGGCAGCGACCTTATCCTCGGCGGGTTGCAGCGCTGGCATTGCCGCCGCGCCCCGGCTGAAGCTTGCCGGCGTCCAGGGCCGCGAAGAGATGTAGGCGGTCACCGCAACTGCCAGAGAAAGAACGGCGGCGGCGAGCAGAGCAACGAAGTTTTTCGGCTTCATCGGCGTTCCCTCCTCAGCGATCGTTCTTCGGCGTTTTCCGGCGCTGTCGCGACCGCCGCCAGGAAACGCCCACGGCAGCCATGCCCAACATCAACGGCACCAGCGCGATATTGGCGAACTTCAGCCAACCGCCGAGATTGTCGATATCCTGGCGCAGCGCGAGCTTGACGTTTCTCAATTCACGCCGCGTGTCGAGCATCTCACCGCGGAACTTCTCGACGGCCTGTTGCTCCTTGTCCGAAAGAATGGCGCTGCCGCCGTCGCCCGACGTCTGGATTTTCTGCAGCTCCGCCTGGGCCGTTTTGAGTTTATCCTCGAGCGCCTGTTCCTTAGCACGGAATTTCTGTTCTGCACTCCGCCGCAAATCTTCGACGAGGGTGAAGGGCCGATCTTTGACGCCTCGCCCACGCAGCGCGATCAACGCATTGCTGCCCGAAAGATTCTCGAGAGCGCCGACGACAAAGCTCGCATTGTTCGCTGTCGGAACGGCGACGTCTTGCCCGAGACTCGTATTCACCCAGAACTGGTCTGCCAGGATGTCCGTATCGGCCACGATGATGGCGTTGATCTTGCCCGATGTCACTTGATCCGTCTTTGCACTCTTATCCGCCGTTTTTGCTGCCGGTGAAGCCGCTGCTTCATCCTTTTTGGATGCACCGGCTTTCGAAGCATCCGGCTTCGTCGCATCCGGCTTGGCAGCGGACGTCTTGTCGTCCGCCTCTTTCGGCTTCGGCGGGCCATCGGGGAAAGCCGTCTTCGCGTCTCCCGAGAGGCGTGCCGCAAGCACGAGCTTGTGGCCGCCCGAAACATAGTTGCGCAACAGCGCGAGCGGATCGGCGCCGAACCCGACATTCTTCGCGTCGACGATTTCCGCATCGCTGCTGGTTTCGAGGATTGGCGAGAAGTCGACCGAAGCGCTGTCTTCCTTGCTCAGAAACCCGGATGAGGCAACGTTGATCTGATCGATGCCCGCGGAGAGCACGTCATTGGGGTTGACGTTCGATTTGTCGAGAGCGAGCCACGCGACAAAGTCCGTGACCATCGGCTCACCCGATTGCGGATTGCTGAACTGGACACGGCGCGCGTGCTTGGCGTCAGCCGCGACCTTCGAAGGATCATACTTAACGCCCCAACCGGCGAGCAGCTTCGTCAGCTCCTTCTCGCCGTCTCCCCGATCCTTCAGAAGCTCCATATATGCTGTATCGGAATTGGGATCGGTAAAAACCAAAACCTTCCCGCCCTTGAGCGCATACTGATCGATGGCATACGCCGCATCGGCGGTGAGCTTTGTCGGTTGCGCAATCATCAGCACGTCGATGCCTGCGGGTATTTCCTTGACGTTTTGATCGATCGGCTTGACGTCGAAGAACTCGCGGATCTGCCCCATCATCAGCCACGGCGGCATCTCCTGCTGCCGCATCGGCGACTTGCCGCCGTCAAGCGGCAGGGAGGTCATCAGGCCGACCGTCCGCTTCTTCGGGTTTGCAAGCGAATAGATCAGCTTCGTGACGTCATATTCGAGGTACGACTCGCGGCTCGGATCGAAAAAAGGAATGACCTGCTGATTGTCCGTCGCGTTCGTCGCGACGAGGCCGAAATATCCGACCTCTCCTTCAGCGTTGAGGCGCAGCCCTTTGAGTCCCGCCTCGACCGCTTTGTCCTCGGCATCCGAGAATGGCTCCGGGTCAATGATAGCGACTTGCAACTTCCCACCGGAAATATCACGGTAGCGCTCGAACAGCTCCCGCACGCGGTCGAAGTAGCGAACGATATCAGGCGATGCGTCCGCGAGGTTCCGCGAAAAATAAAGCCTCGCCGTGATCGGCTCATCGATTGACTTCAGGATCTCGCGCGTGCCGTCGGAGATCGTGAAGAGCTTA
>CAYYDL010000016.1:0-2002 GCA_964470545.1 uncultured Hyphomicrobium sp.
TCGTGAAACAGGGGGGATTATGAAATATCCGGCATATCCGAGAGCACTTCTCATGGGAACCGCGTGCGCGCTTCTGCTCGCAAGCGGCACATGGGCCGCGGATTTCAACATCCCCGCAGGCGATCTCGAATCCGCGCTCAATGCTTATACAAGTACCACCGGCGTGGACCTCATCGTCGCCACAGACGCGATCAAAGGCGTGCGCACGAGAGGTGCCAGCGGCGAGATCTCGCCCGATGCCGCACTCTCGCGGCTACTCTCCGGCACCGGCTTCCACGCCCAGCGCCAGCCGTCGGGTGCCATCGCCATTGTCGCGGGCCAGCAATCTTCCGCCGCCGACATTGTGCCGATGCAACTCGCACAGGCCATGCCCGTCGCCCGCGCCGTCGAAACCGTGACGGTCACGTCCTCGAAACTCGGCGGCGCAGACGTCCAGTCGATCCCGATCTCCATCACCGCACTGAGCCAGGAACAGTTAACCGCCACGCAGACCGCGGGTGGGCCCGATCTTGTGAAGCAGGTGCCCAACCTGACGTTCACGAAGACGAATTTCACCGGTTACAGCATCCAGATTCGGGGCATCGGTACACAGGCCATTTCGGTCACCACCGACCCGGCCGTGGCGGTTGCGTTCAACGACATTCCGTTCATTCGTAATCATTTCTTCGAGCAGGAATTCTACGACGTCAGCCAGGTCGAGGTGCTGCGCGGCCCGCAAGGCACGCTGTATGGTCGCAATGCGACGGCGGGCGTTGTAAATCTCGTTTCCGCAAAGCCCACAGATCAATTCGAAGCGTTGGCTTCCGGCGACATCGGCAATTACAAGAACCGCCGCTTCGAAGCCATGATCAATCTGCCAATCGTCGATGACCGTCTCGATCTGCGCGTGGCGGGCGAATGGACCAAGCGCGACGGCTATTCGGTCAACGAAATCACCGGCCAGAACATAGACGGACGCGACCTATGGTCCACGCGCGTCACACTCGGCTGGAAGCCCATGGAGCATATGCAGGCGTATCTCGTCTGGGAGCATTTCCAGGAAAACGACGACCGCATGCGCACGGCCAAGCAGCTTTGTAAGACTGCGCCGATACCGAATTCGATCGAAGGTGTGTCCGTGCCATCGCCCACCGATCCGGGCGGCAGCGTTGGGGGCTATCTTAATCCCGCCAACTATCTGAGCCAGGGCTGTCTTCCCGCGAGCTTGTATTCGGCGGAATCGTTCGAAGTCCCGAACGGCTATACCCTGCCTTATGTCACGGCGGTCAAGGCCGTCGGTATGCTCAACATCGCTGTCGATCCCTATCAGAACGCCACACAGTCGCGCGATCTGCGTGTGATCGAAACAACGCTGGATCCGCAGTACCGAGCCAGGAACGACACGCTGGAAGCCAACATCGACTATGACATAACTCCGGCCCTGAAGTTCAGTTCGCAGACCGGCTACAACAACGATTTCCTGTGGTCCACTGAGGACTACAATCGTTTCAGCACGTCGCCAGGCATATTTGTCCCCGACGGCAGCAATCAAAGCGTTCGTCAAGCCTCACTTCTTTCGAGCGATGGCGTCTTCTGCGATCCGCAGCTTGGCTGCGCCAATCGCCTCATTGCTCAGGACCTGTCCGATGAAACCGCGTGGCAGTTCAGCCAGGAAATCCGTTTGGCGTCGAATTTTTCCGGCCCGTTGAATTTCAGCGTCGGGGGGAATTACCTGCGGTATGGAACGGAGGAAAACTATTACGTCTTCATCAATGCGCTGACGCTGTACGCGGCGGCCGGATCCAATCTTTTGGACCAGCAGGATTTTCCCTGGGTTCCAGGCGTGTCCGACAATCACGAATGCAATTTGAACTATGGTGGTCTCGTCTTTCACAATCCCGCCAGAGGCGGCGGCGAGCCTACGGTCAACCAGTGCAATTACATCGACCCCAACCCGCTCACCAGCGTCAACAACAACGGCCACAATTATATCCTCAGCCAGAACCCCTACGATCTCATCACG
>CAYYDL010000017.1:0-11031 GCA_964470545.1 uncultured Hyphomicrobium sp.
ATTTTGGCGACGTTCTGTGGCGCCGTTCCCCCATAGCTCGTCCGGCTTTTGACCGAATTTTCCACAGACAGAACGGAAAATACGGCTTTTGTGATGCGCGGTTCGACCTTTTGCATCTCGTCGAGTGAAAGCTGTTCGAGATCGATGCCCTTGGTTTCCGCCACCTTCACGATGGCCCCGGTGACGTGATGCGCATCCCGGAACGGCATTTTGAGCTCCCGCACCAGCCAGTCGGCAAGATCCGTCGCCGTCGAGTACCCCCGCCCCGCGGCCGCCCGCATAGCCTCCACATTCGGCTCGAGATCCGAAATCATGCCGGCCATCGCAGCCATGACAAGACGCAGGCTTGCGAGCGCGTCGAACGTCGTTTCCTTGTCCTCCTGCATGTCTTTCGAATAGGCGAGCGGCAGCCCCTTCATCACGATGACCAGACCCTGGAATGCCGACGCGATGCGCCCCACCTTGGCCCGCGCCAATTCAGCGGCATCCGGATTGCGCTTCTGCGGCATGATCGACGAACCCGTCGTGAAGCGGTCTGAGAGCTTCACGAAGCCGAACTGCGGCGTCATCCAGATCACGATCTCTTCCGCGAGCCGCGAGAAATGCACGGCCGCGATGGTGGCGGCGGCCAGCGTTTCCATCGCGAAATCGCGATCCGAAACGCCGTCGAGCGAATTTGCCATTGGCCGGTCGAAGCCCAGCGCTTCCGCCGTCTTTTCCCGGTCGATGGGGAACGAAGTTCCTGCCAGTGCCGCCGATCCAAGCGGAGACTCGTTCAGACGCTTCCGCGCGTTGGCAAAGCGCCCACGGTCGCGCGCGATCATTTCGACGTAGGCAAGGAGATGATGCCCGAACGTAACGGGCTGCGCGGGCTGCAGATGCGTGAAACCCGGCATCACGGTCGCGGCGTGCTTTTCGGCTTTCTCGGCGAGCGCACGCTGCACCGCTTCGAGCGCCACATCTATTCCGTCGATGGCATCGCGGACGAAAAGCCGGAAATCCGTTGCAACCTGGTCGTTGCGCGAACGTGCCGTGTGCAATCGCCCTGCCGCCGCGCCGATGAGATCCTTGAGCCGGCTCTCGACGTTCATGTGTACGTCTTCGAGCGCGCGCGAGAACGTGAACGTCCCCGCGTCGATCTCGGCCTTGATCTTGTCGAGGCCCTTTGCAATCTCGCGGGCGTCGGCCTTGGTGATGATGCCTGCGTCCGCCAGCATCTCGGCATGGGCCTTCGAGCCGCGAATGTCCTGGGGGGCGAGCGCCTTGTCGAAGCCGATCGAGGCATTTATCTCCTGCATGATCTCCGCAGGAGACATTGCGAAACGGCCACCCCACATGGCGTTGGCGGGCTTGTCGGTCACGGACGGCTCCGTATGAGCGAAACAAAGGTTAGCAGATGACAGCAGGCAACACGGCAAAATCGCAGAAGGCCCTTTGGATTGTGGCGCTGTCGGCGCTGATCGGCTTCGGCGCCGTATACGTCATCGGAGGCTGGTTCGACAACGGAGGCTCGGAAAATTCTAGTGCCGCAGCCCAGGATTCCTCGGCCCCGGCCGTCGGAGAGTCCGGCACGTCATCCTTCAAGCTCGGCGAATTGGCGGCCTTCGTGACGAAGAAGACGCCTGCGGCCCTCCCGGATATCACCTTCCAGGACGCTTCGGGCAAGGAAGTCCATCTTTCGGACTTCAAAGGCAAGACGATCCTCTTGAACCTCTGGGCGACATGGTGTGCGCCGTGCCGCGAGGAAATGCCGGCGCTCAATGCGCTGCAAAAGGATCTCGGCAGCGACAAGTTCGAAGTCGTGACCTTGAGCCTCGACCGAGGAGGCTATGACGCCTCGCGGAAGTTCCTCGACGAATTGAAAGCGACGGACGTGCATCTCTACGCCGACCCGTCCGCGAAGCAGGGCATGGCCCTGAAGCTGATCGGCATGCCGACGACGATCCTGATCAATAAGGACGGCCTGGAAGTCGGCCGGCTTGCGGGCGCGGCGAAGTGGGATTCTCCCGACGCCAAAAAGCTCATCCAGTCGGCGATGAACTAGCTAAAATGTTATCCTCGGGCTTTCAGATCGAGCTGCGCAATGGATCCTCTGCATGAAGCCGAGGATGAGAAGCGGTGAGGCAACGCCCCACCACGCCCGTCATGGCCTCGACGGGGCCATCCACGGCATCTTATCGAGATAGCGGAAGTCGAAGCCGGGCCCGGCGCCCGAGGCTCACGCGACTTACTTCTTCTTCTTGACCTTTTGCGTCAGCGCCGATGCCGCGACGGACTTGGCTTCCTTGCTCGCTTTGGGATCGTGCAGGATTTTCGACGCAGCCGATGCGACTTTCGTTCCCGTCGTTTCCTTCGGGTTCTTCGTCTGCGTCAGCGCCGAAGCGGCAACCGCCTTCTCGGCCTTCGTCGCCGTCTTACTTCTCAGCACCTTCGAAGCGGCAGAGGAAACCTTCTTACCGGTGACTTCGGTCTTCGCCATGGACGTCGCTCCTGATTGCGAGGGCCGCGGAGGCGCGGTCCGACGAGGGCGCACCATGCCAGATTCGAATGCATCGCGGTATCGTATCGAAGGCCAATCTGACGCGATTTTTAGGGCTCCGCGCTCCGATGCTCCGTGGTCGTCGCGAACTCGCCTCTCCACCGAATTGACACCCCGGGCCCAAGAGGCGACAACGCGCCTCCCGAACGACATCAGCGGAGAATCTTTCCCCATGGCCCACGACGCACTCAAATCGACGATCGAGACGGCATGGGAGGCCCGCGACAGCATTTCATTCAGCACCAAGGGGGAAGTCCGCGACGCCGTCGAAACGGCACTTAGCCTCCTGGACAACGGAGAGGCCCGCGTCGCCGAAAAGGTGAACGGCACCTGGACGGTCAACCAATGGCTGAAAAAGGCGGTTCTTTTATCGTTCCGTCTCAATGACATGGAACTGATCTCGGGCGGGCCGGACGGAAGCTTCTTCTGGGATAAGGTGCCTCCGAAGTTTGCGGGCTGGACGGAAGCAGACTTCCGCAAAGGTGGCTTCCGCGTCCTGCCCGGGGCAGTCGTCCGCCGCTCGGCCTACATCGCGCCGGGCGCCGTCGTGCTTCCGGCATTCATCAATCTCGGCGCCTATGTCGATAGCGGAACGATGGTCGACACATGGGCGACGGTCGGAAGCTGTGCCCAGATCGGCAAGAACTGCCACATTTCTGGCGGCGCAGGTATCGGCGGCGTGCTCGAACCGCTTCAGGCCGGGCCTGTCGTGATCGAGGACAACTGCTTCATCGGCGCGCGCGCCGAAGTGGCGGAAGGCGTCGAAGTCGGCGAAGGCTCCGTGTTGTCCATGGGCGTCTACCTCGGCGCGTCGACCACGATCATCGACCGCGCCACGGGCGAGAAATTCTTCGGCAAGGTCCCGCCCTATTCCGTTGTCGTCTCGGGCACCATGCCGGGCAAGCCGTTGCCGAACGGCGAACCGGGGCCGAACCTCTACTGCGCCGTCATCGTCAAGCGCGTGGACCAGAAGACGCGCTCGAAGACCAGCATCAACGAGCTGCTGCGGGATTGAGATTGGCAACGCCCCAGAAACACCGCGTCCATGATCCCATCGAGACATCGAGGGAGACGAGAGTTAAGGCCGCGACATACCGTTGCCTTCCATTGGACAGATCTATAGAAATCCTGGCGCAGAATGACCCTCGTTCCCACAGATCCCGTCGCACTGTCGCAGGCGCTCATTCGCTGTCCAAGCGTAACGCCCGACGAGGCGGGTGCGCTGACGCTGTTGCAGAACGTGCTCGAGCCCGCGGGCTTCACGTGTCACCGCCTCGTTTTCTCCGAGCCCGGGACGCCCGACGTCGATAATCTCTATGCCAGACTCGGCTCCGGCCGGCCGCACCTCATGTTCGCTGGACATACCGACGTCGTTCCTGTTGGCAACGAAACGGCTTGGAACGTGCCGCCTTTTGCCGGCGAAGTCCGTGATGGCGTTCTCTACGGCCGTGGCGCCGTCGACATGAAGGGTTGCGTCGCGGCCTTCGTCGCCGCCGCGCTCAAGTACCTCCACCACTATAATGGCCTGCCGCGCGGCTCTTTGTCGTTTCTGATCACCGGCGACGAGGAAGGGCCATCGATCAACGGCACGATGAAAGTCCTCGACTGGCTCAAGGCGCGCGACGAGGTCGTCGATGCCTGCCTCGTCGGCGAGCCATCGAACCCGAAAGCTTTGGGTGATGAAATCCGCATCGGGCGGCGCGGCTCGCTGACAATCGATCTCGTGGTCCACGGTAAGCAGGGCCACTCTGCCTATCCGCAGCTTGCGGACAATCCGGTGCCGAAGCTCGCACGCATCATCGACCGCCTCTCGACGACGAAACTCGACGACGGCACGGAAAACTTCCAGCCATCGAACTTGCAGGTCACGGTGATCTCGGTTCCCAACACCGCGACGAATGTCATCCCGGGCCGCGCCGTGGCGCGCGCGAATATTCGCTACAACGACGCCTGGACGCGCCCGAAGATCGAAGACTGGGTGCGCAAGACGACCGCGAGCGCCGCCGCCGAAGTAGACGCCAGATACGATCTCGAAGTCTCGGGCACCGGCGATGTCTTCCTGACAAAGCCGGGCTCGCTCGTCTCGACGCTGAAGGAGGCGGTGAAATCCATCACCGGCCGCGTCCCCGCGCTGACGACGGGCGGCGGGACCTCGGACGCGCGTTTCATCAAGGATATCTGTCCCGTCGTCGAATTCGGCCTCGTCAATGCAACGATCCATCAGGTCGACGAGCATACGAGCGTTGCCGACCTCGAAACGCTGACGGCAATCTACGAGCGCTTCATCTCGAACTATTTCCGCAACGGCTGAGCCTTTATTTTGCGGCCGCTATTCCTCTGCGACGAGCCGGGCCGCGAGGTCCCTTAGATACTGTCATCCTCGGGACAAGCCCCGAGGATGACAAGCTCTGGATTGATCTGCCCGCTGCTTCACAGATCCGGCGGGAGTGACCGGCTGGCTCCGCGAAGCGGAGTCGCCAGCGCAAAACAAAAAAGGCCGCCGTGACCTCCCGGCGACCTCTTCGAAATGACACTACTTAAAAGACTTAGATCGATTCTTTCAGCTCTTTCGCAGCACGGAAGGCGATCTTTTTCGAAGCCTTGATCTTGATGGCTTCGCCTGTCGCTGGGTTACGGCCCATGCGCGCCGGACGCTTACGGACCTGGAGAACGCCGAGGCCACCGATGCGGATACGGGCGCCCTTCTTGAGGTGCTTGGAAATTTGAGTCACGAGGTCTTCGAGCAGCGCGATCGACTGCTTCTTCGGAATCTCGTGAGCCTCCGCGAGCGTCGCGGCCATGTGTTTCAACGTAACGGTGTCAATCTTCGCTTTAGCTGGCGCAGCTGCCTTTGCCATTGTCATCCCTCTTCTACGAATGCGAATCGTTTTCCGGTCAAACACTACATCGACGAAGCCCAAAAACATGCCGTTTTGGGGCATTTTTCGAATGAAGCCGGCGAAAAGAGCAGCATTTGTGGCCCGAAAGCAAGCGCGACATAGCGCTTTCGCGCAAAAAAAGACGCCAAAATCGAAGATTTTTGCGTCATTGCGGGACCACGACGCAAAAACCGCGCGAAAAATCAGAGTGTCAGAGCGCTCCCGCCGGAGCCTTCGATGGCTTTTCAGGCCCGCGCGCCTATATTTCCAGCCATGCAACGACCCTTTGTTCATCCGGCCGTCGAAGACATGACGCTCGAGAGCGTGCTGTACGCGCTCGCCGACCCGACGCGCCTCGAAATCGTGAAAAAACTCGCGAGCGGCACGTGTGCCCTGAACTGTTCGACGGCCGCACCGGCCGATCTGCCCAAATCAACGCAATCCCACCATTTCCAGGTACTGCGCGAAGCTGGCCTCATCCGCTCGGAGCGCCGGGGCACGGAAGTCGTCAATGCCCTGCGCTGCACGGAACTCGAAAAGCGCTTCCCCGGCGTCATCGCGTCGATCTTGAAAGCGAGCGAGAAAACGAAAAAACGCTAAATCTCCCGACTTCCGTAAACCGCCCTTTGGCGCCGCATGCATAATGCCTATGTGCAGGACCTGACGCCACGATTCCCCAGGAAGGAAAAAAACATGAGCTACATCGACGGCTTCGTCGCGCCGGTGCCATTCGAGCATCTGAAGGATTACCGCAAACTTTCCAGGCGCGCGGGCAAGATCTGGCGGGAGCACGGCGCGCTTGCCTATGTCGAATGCGTCGGCGACGATGTTCCGTCAGGCAAGCACACGTCGTTCACGAAAGCCGTCAAGTTGAAGGATGGTGAGGTCGTGGTCTTTTCCTGGATTGTCTACAATTCCCGTGCCCATCGCGATGCTGTGGTCAGGAAGGTCATGAGCGATCCGCGGATGCCACAGGACATGAAAATGAAGGCGTTCGACGCCCGCCGCATGATCTACGGCGGCTTCAAACCGATCATCGAGATGTAATTTCGTCAGCCTCGGAGGAGCGCGGCAAAGCCGCGTCAGAGGCCGGAGGAGCGGCGCACGCGCCAGCTAAAGGCTCTACCTGAAATGCTTCGAGAGCTTCAGCCCCTGACCCTGATAGTTTGACTTGAGGCCCTGACCGTAGAGCGTCTCGGGCGTTTCGATCATGCGCTCATAGACCAGTCGGCCGATGATCTGCCCGTCTTCGAGAATGAACGGAACCTTGTGCGATCTGACTTCGAGAACGACGCGCGACCCATGGCCGCCCGCTGCCGCGTGCCCGAAGCCCGGGTCCATGAAACCTGCGTAGTGCACACGAAATTCACCGACGAGCGGATTGAACGGCACCATCTCGGCAGCATGCGTCGGCGGCACATGAACGGCTTCTTTCGAGGCCAGAATGTAGAACTGATCCGGATCGAGAATGAGCCGGTGCTTGTCTTTGACGTAAATCGGGTCCCAGTAATCCTCGATCGGATAGACCCCGACCCGATCGACATCGACAACGCCCGTATGCCGCCGCGCACGATAGCCAACGAGCCCGGTATCATCGCCTTTGAGATCGACCGTCAGCGCGATACCGTTCGAAATATCGGCGTCTTCCGCTGAAACCAGTTGCTCCCGCGATTGCAGTTCGCGCAACACGGCATCGCTGTCCGCCGCCAGACCGTTACGAAACCGGATTTGCGATAACCGCGAACCTTTTCGGACGACAATCGGGAAGGTTTGCGGACAGATTTCCGCATAAAGCGGCCCGTGATAGCCACGCGGGATCTGGTCGAAGGCGCCGACGCCATCGGCGATGACGCGCGTGAAGACGTCGAGACGCCCCGTCGAGCTTTTGGGGTTCGCGGAAGCTTCGATATCGACCGGCAGCGCCAGTGCCTCGAGCAGCGGCACGATATAAACGCAGCCTGTCTCGAGAACAGCGCCCTGGCTGAGGCTGATCGCGTGAAGCGCGAGATCGTCGAGCTTGCCTTGCACCCGTCCACCGGGCCGAGGGAGGAAGCTTGCTCGGACGCGATAGGCGACCGCACCAAGTCGCAAATCAAGGCTCGCGGGCTGCACCTGTCCCTCGGCGGCAGGATCGGCCAGCATCACCCCGCCGTCGATGATCATTTGTGAAATCGCTTGCGACGGAAGAATGCCGACGGCGCGCTCGCGCCGCTTCGGCGCAGCTATCGTTTTTTCTGTTTTGTTCATTCGTTTCGGCACAGCCCCTCGGGACTCGTCTAGAGCAGCCCTCATCCTTCGCCAAGAGTGACAATTCCGATCATACACGTATTGCGCCGCAGCCAAGGCCGGCACTTGACGTAATGGAACACCGGCGGTAATCCCGGACCCGATTTCCCGTGGTCCTTTGGCCGGCCGGCTTGCAGCCACGTTAAACAAGTCGCTAAAGAGGCCGTGTGCGCACCCGGTTTCCCGCGCCCGGCCGTTCGACAGCCGGCGCATCGGAACCGGGATTTTTATTGCGCGAGAGGTGCCGCCGATGGCGACTGACGAGAAATTCTCCAACAACAACCCGGCATGGCGCCCGGAAACCGCGCTGGTGCACGCTGGTATCACCCGTTCCCAATGGGGCGAGACCTCGGAAGCTCTGCATCTGACGCAGGGTTTCGTCTATAACAGCGCCGAACAAGCCGAAGCCCGCTTCAAGCAGGAAGATCCCGGCTATCAGTACACACGCTTCGGCAATCCGACGATCTCGATGTTCGAAGATCGCCTGAAGGTTTTCGAAGGCGCCGAGGAATGCCGCGCGACTGCGACTGGCATGGCCGCCGTCACAGCTGCAATCCTGTCATATGTAAAGACCGGCGATCACGTCGTCGCGGCCCGCGCCTTGTTCGGGTCCTGCCGCTACATCGTCGAGACGCTGTGTCCGCGGTTCGGCATCGAGGCCACCCTGATCGACGGCAAGGATCTCGATGCCTGGCGCGCCGCGATCCGGCCCAACACGAAAATGATTTTTTTCGAAACGCCATCGAATCCGAACCTCGAGCTCGTCGATATCGCCGCCGTCAGCAAGATCGCGCGCGAGCACGGCATCATAACCATCGTCGACAATGTCTTCGCGACGCCGATGCTGCAACGTCCGCTGGCGCTCGGCGCCGATGTCGTCGTCTATTCGACTACGAAACATATTGACGGCCAGGGCCGCTGTCTCGGCGGGGCCGTGCTGGGCAAGACGGACTTCATCGGCAAATATGTGCAGGAATGGCTCCGCCAAACCGGACCATCGATGAGCCCATTCAATGCCTGGGTGATGCTGAAAGGCCTCGAAACGCTCTCCGTCCGCGTCAAGGCCCAATGCGCGACGGCCACTCAGATCGCCGATCTCCTCGCTGGTCTCAAGGGCGTCACGCGTGTGATTTACCCCGGCCGCTCCGACCATCCTCAGGCCACGCTCGCGGCGAAACAGATGCCGGGCGGGGGGCAGATGGTCACTTTCGAGGTCGAAGGCGGCAAGCAGGCGGCCTTCTGGTGCCTTAATGCGCTGCGCCTGATCCGCATTTCCAACAATCTAGGCGACGCGAAAAGTCTCGTAACCCATCCGGCCACAACGACGCACTTCAGGCTAACACCCGAGCAACGCTCGGAACTCGGCATTAGTGATGGTATGATTCGACTTTCGATCGGACTTGAAGCCGCAGAAGATTTGGCAGACGATCTCGCCAACGCGGTGAAGGCGATTTCGGGGTGACGGGAGCCATGAGTAAGAGTACGCCGACGACAACGTCGAAACGGGCGGCCCCGGCCGCCTTCCATCCCTATGAAGCAACGACACGCGGCATACGCATTCGTGTCGAACCGCGCTACATGGAAGACCAATCCTCTCCCGAGGACAGCCATTTCGTATGGTCGTATGCCGTCGAGATCGCCAACGACGGCGATGAGACGGTTCAGCTGAAGTCACGGACATGGCGCATTACAGACGCACTCGGACGGACCGAAGAGGTGCGCGGCGCCGGTGTCGTCGGCCAGACGCCTGTGATCGAGCCGGGAAAGGCATTCCATTATACATCGGGCTGCCCGCTGAAAACGCCGCAGGGCATCATGGTTGGCAGCTATCAGATGTCCGACGAAGCCGGCCAGATGTTCGATGTCGCCATTCCCGCGTTCTCGCTCGATAGTCCTTACACTCGACGTAGCATGAACTGACCGGCAAGCCGGCGATGAGCGCAACACAAGGCCCGATTTACACGCCTGTCGAATTGCTCGCTCGCCTGGTGGCTTTCGATACGACGAGTTGCAAGAACAATCTCGGGCTCATCGCCTTCGTCGAAGATTATCTTTCCAGTCACGGCGTCGAGTCGCGCCGCATTGTCAGTGACGACGGCCAGAAGTCGTCGCTCTACGCCACGATTGGTCCCGACCACGGAGGCGGGGTCGCCCTTTCTGGACATACAGATGTCGTCCCCGTCGACGGCCAGAAATGGATGAGCGACCCCTTCACATTGCGGTCGGAGGGCGGCAAGCTCTACGGCCGCGGTGCCGCCGACATGAAGGGATTTCTCGCAGCCGCGCTGGCCTCAGTTCCCGACTACAGGCAACGCAAGCTCAAGAAACCGATCCATCTCGCATTTTCCTACGACGAGGAAATCGGCTGCATTGGAGTTCGCCCGATGATCGCGGAACTCGGCAACGAGCTGCCGAAGCCGCGCATGGTCATCGTCGGCGAACCGACGAGCATGCAGGTTGTCGACGCGCATAAAGGCCCCGTACGCTGGCAGGTCGACATCAAGGGACGTGCAGCGCATTCGAGCATGGCGCATCTCGGGGTCAATGCCGTCACCTATGCCACCCGCCTTATCGGCGAACTCGAGCGTATGGAGCACGAACTCAGGCAGCGCGTCATCGATATCCGCTTCGAGCCGCCCTACTCGACGCTCCAAGTCACCAAGATCGACGGCGGAACGGCAACGAACATCGTCCCGGTAAGCTGCTCATTTACTTTCGACATTCGCGCGCTGCCGGGCCTTGATCCCGACGAGATCGAAACCCGTCTCCGCCGCTTCGCTGAAAAGCGCTGTCTTCCCGAAATGCACGAAATCGCCCCCGAAGCCGACATCTGGATCGAGCGCGTCAATGCGGTCCCCCCATTCGGCGCAGAACGCACGTCCGAGGTCGTTGCGCTCGCGCTGAAGCTCACCGGCCAGAATGAAACCTATGGAGTTTCCTATGGAACGGAGGCGGGCTTGTTCCAGGAAGCCGGCGCCCCCGCGGTCGTCTGCGGGCCGGGCGACATCGCCCAGGCGCACACCGCCGACGAATGGATCGCCGAAAGCCAGATTGCGAAATGCATGGAATTTCTGAACCGCCTCGGCGCCTGGGCCGAAACGTGAGGCTCGTCGGGCCACGAACGGCGCCGAACCGCGCGAAGACCGAAAAACCCAGTCGGCGCCACGAATTAGCTCAAACGCTTAGCCATGTGACTTCCTTGCGACATCTTGTGCGACAAGTTGAGCAAACTCACGACTTTTTTCGCGGACTGCCGTGCTTCCGACCCAGTGTTTAGCGTACCAATTCGACAAACCGCCGAGCCTCGCAATCATAGAGAAGCGCCGA
>CAYYDL010000018.1:0-2946 GCA_964470545.1 uncultured Hyphomicrobium sp.
CATTGCGGCGGATGCCACCGCACTGCTGGAGCCTCGGGCACCATCGCCCGTCTGTCTGGCGCACGAAATGGATCGCCCACGCCCGCGTTCTCCTGCGGGCGAGGAACTGCTCTTGGCCCTGAACGAACTGCTCGAAGCGGAACGAGCCGGTGCACGAGTCGCGCTGCGCACCGCGGCGGAGGCGCCGGAAGCACTCAAAGCTCTGATCATGGATATACAGCGCGACGAGGCCCGCTGGTGCGGTGTGCTCACAAAAGCGGTGCAGCAGCTTCAGGGCGTGCCGTCGCGCAAGACCGGCGCGTTTTATGAAAAGGCCATGGCAATCTGCGACATTTCCGCCCGCCTTGCGTTTCTGAATCGCGGCCAGAGCTGGGTGGTGCGCAAGCTCGATGCGCTGCTGCCGAACTTGCAGGACGATCATATCCGTGCCGATCTGGCCATGATGCTTGCCTCGCATGAGCGGAATATCACGCTCGTCGCCGATCGATTGAAAGCGGGCACGACATGATCAGGCGGGCGGGCATCCATGAGCGAGCTTGCTGCTAGTGGTCGCCGCGAAATAGCTGGCTGGTATGACAGAAATCATATCGGCTCCGCATCGATAGGTACAAGCTGTTTCCGGTAAAAAGCAAATCGCAAGGAGCACAGAAATGAAATATCAACTGTCATCCTATATTCCTGAGCTGTATCAAGATCACCGCAATTTTAGAAATCTTCTCGACGTGCTGAAACGGCAAGTGCTTCGCGTTGGTGGTAGCGAAGATCCTGACTATGGACTGATGGAGGATGTTGTGGACTACATGAACCACTATTCCGAGTCGGCCCACCGTCGGGTGGAGGAAGGTGCCTTCGATGCGCTCGCTGCGCATGAATCGGGTATTGGCGCAGTCATGAAGAAGGCAGCCCGTCTGCATTCGGACGCTGTGCGCGACGGTAACCAGCTCGTGAAGGATATTGAAGGAATCCGCAGCGGAGCGATCATGGGTATCAGCAGTTTCCAGTCACTGGCGCGTCGCTATATAGATAGCTACCAACGCTGCATGTCACTGGAGGAGCGTTACTTGCTGCCTCGCGCGGCTGATGTGCTCGGCACTGACGACTGGCTGCAGATCGACCGTTCTCTTGCTGGAGCCGGCGATTCCCCTCTCGAAAAATCGGCGGTACGGAACTATCGCGGGGCGGGGCTCGCGATTGCGGGTCACATAGGCTGCGACTGCAAGATGGACCGCTCCCAGTGAGGTCCTCTCTAACGCCGCGCGAAGTCGATCAGGATCCGGGGGCTCCTTGATCAAACGATTGATGGCGATATTGCCGGCTCGACGAGGAGTTTGTCTTCCCGCGCATCGCAGCGATGTTTGTGTGTCACCAATCATGAGACCGGAGCGGAGGAGTCAGGGATGAATGGACGTGTATTTGATCAAGGAGGCGATGGCGCAAAGTCCGGCTCGAACGCCGACGGCACCAATAGTACGGAGGGAACGAAGGGCACCTTCGCGACTGCGAGGGCGCTGCAGGCACTCGCCGATGTTGGCCTGCCGCCCAACTCCCGGGTGCGCGCTGGCAAGCGATGGTCGGCTCATCCGGGGGCCCGACGCGTCAAGGAGATTTACATTTATCGATTCGACCCCGAGGCCGGCGAGCGGCCGAGGATAGACTGTTTCGAAATTGATCTCGATGCCTGCGGCCCCATGGTTCTGGACGCTCTGATCAAGATCAAAAATGAGACCGACCAGACACTGACTTTTCGCCGCTCCTGCAGGGAAGGAGTCTGCGGCTCGTGCGCAATGAATATCGATGGAACCAACTGGCTGGCATGCACAAAGGCGATTGCCGATATTCGCGGGCCGGTGAGGATTTATCCTCTAAACCATATGCCGGTCATCAGGGATCTTGTGGTTGATCTCTCACACCTCTTTGCTCGATACCAGTTGATCAAGCCCTGGCTCCAAGCGGATACGCCCCCGCCTCCGGATCGGGAGCGCCTGCAATCGATCGAGGAGCGGGCAAGGCTCGACGGCTATTGGGAGTGTATTCTCTGTTTTTGCTGTACTGGCGGTTGTCCGAGTTGGTGGTGGAACGGCGATCGATATCTGGGACCGGCGGTGCTGCTCCAAGCCTACCGCTGGATTGTCGACAGCCGCGATGAGGCGACCGAAGAACGGCTCGATGCGCTACACGATCCATTCCGCCTCTATCGGTGCCACACCATCATGAACTGCACGCGCACCTGTCCAAAGGGACTTAATCCGGGGAAGGCGATTGCGCTTATCAAAAAGGCAATCGTCGAGCGGCGCAGTTAGGCCACCATTACGTTCCCGCGAACTCCGAAACCAGGTCCGCAAGACCTTCTTGCCGCCCTGGATCTAGCGTGAATTAAATCTGCTGACACCTGACTTTTGTCATAACGCCACGTTCACCCCGGTTTCTATAGTGACAGCATTACGGTTCGCCTCGGAGTTCCATCCACATCGACGAACCGGTGTTCCGACTGGAGACCGCTGTCATGGCTTTTGTCGTCACCGAAGCTTGCATCAACTGCAAACACACCGACTGTGTCGAAGTGTGTCCGGTGGATGCGTTTCACGAAGGCCCCAACTTTCTCGTCATCAATCCGGAAGAGTGCATCGACTGCACACTGTGTGTGCCGGAGTGCCCGGTCAACGCCATTTATGCCGAAGACGAAGTGCCGCCGGACCAGAAGGATTTCATCGCCATCAATGCTGAGCTCTCGAGGGTGTGGCCCGTGATCGTCGACAAGAAGCCAGCCCTGCCGGAGGCCGAGTATTGGTCGGGAATCCAGCACAAGCGTGAGCTGCTGCAGCGATCAGTGGGCGAGGATGCGCACCAGCATGTCGCGCCGCAGGACTCTCAGGTGTCCCGATGAGGTCTGTAGCCAACCGGCTTTCTGCCACCGTCCAAGGATCCGGATCACCGTCTCGACGCGGG
>CAYYDL010000019.1:0-1752 GCA_964470545.1 uncultured Hyphomicrobium sp.
TCCGTGCCCGCCGCAGGCCGACCGCCGCGGCGCAATTCTTTCATCAACGGACGAGATGCCTGAGAGCCTTCCATGAATCACATCCTAATCCGATCCAAACCTGCGGTTTAGCCCAATCCGGTGCAAAAACGAACCGAACGGTTCAGTTTCTTGTTGATGTCCACCTTTGGAAGCGGTATGTCAAGCCAAATCGAACCGTACGGTTCAGTGTGAATTGAATTTCGAGCGAGACGGGCGTTATGGGCAGAAATAGTCTGAACGGCGTTTTGGCCATCCGATCGGATGAGCGCACAAAGAACGGTCCGGTCGCGGAGACCAATCGGGTTGAGCGCGAGGGATCGGCTGGACCGGCCAAGATCTCGCAGGTTCAGCCCCCGAAGGCCGATACCTCGCCGAAGGCCGAACCCCCGACAGCCCAGCCGGTTGGCGAACCTGCGACCGCACGCGAACGCAGCACAGACGCGCCAGCCAAGAACGAAACCGCGAGGTCGGGCTCACGCCGCAAGCCGATCCTCATCGGAATTGGTGCGCTGGCCCTCGTCGCGGGCGGCTACTTTGCCTACGACTACATCACCGTCGGGCGCTTCATGGTCTCGACCGACGACGCCTACGTCGGCGCGTACATGTCGATCATATCGCCGAAAGTCTCAGCCATCGTCACAGAAGTGCCGGTGGTGGACAATCAATCGGTCAAGGAAGGTCAGGTCCTCGTCCATCTTGACGAAGGTGACTATCGGCTCGCCCTCGATCAGGCGCAGTCGAAGCTCGCGACGCAAATGGCGGTCATCAAAACGTTCGATGCGCAGATCAAATCGGCCGAAGCAAATGCCGCCCAGGAGCGTGCCCAACTCGAAGCGGCGAAAGCCAACGTCATCAAAGCCAAAGCAGATTATGAGCGCACGCAGGCGCTGACGGCGAAGGATTACGCGACCCAGGCCGCTCTCGACGCAGCGATTGCCGCACGCGACTCCGCAATCGCGCAGGTGAAGGCCTACGAAGCCGCCATCCAGGCGGCGGACGCCAACGTCGCCTTGCTTCATGCCCAGCGCACGCAAGCGGAAAAGACAGCGAAAGAATTGCAAGTCGCCGTCGATCAAGCGAAGCGCGATCTGTCGTTCACGACCATCCGCGCCCCATTTGACGGCGTCGTCGGAAATCGCGGCGGCGTCCAGGTCGGTGACTACGTCACGCCCGGAAAGCGTCTGATGGCAGTCGTGCCGCTCGACAAGGTTTTTGTCGACGCGAATTACAAAGAGACCCAGCTCCCGCCGATCGTCGCCGGACAGACGGCAACGGTTTCAGTCGATGCCCTCGACGGCAAAACGCTGAAAGGCACGGTCGAAAGCGTTTCGCCCGCATCCGGTTCGCAGTTCTCCCTCCTCCCCCCGGAGAACGCCACCGGGAACTTCACGAAGATCGTGCAGCGCGTGCCGGTACGCATCGCGATTCCCGCATCCGAAGCGAAAGGCCAGCTACGGCCGGGTCTCTCAGTCGTCGTCAGCATCGATACGCGCACGACGCCATCGACGGGCAAACGCAAGCAGACCGCGAAAGAATAGACGCGTCGCGATTGCATTCCTGAAGAGGCCGCTGGTGCCATGAATACCGCCGCAACATTTGCCGATGAGCCGAGAAAGCTCGAGTGGATCGGCGTTACGCCGCGCCAGCTCGCCGGCTTCATCGCCATGGTGTTCGGCATGTTCATGGCGATCCTGGACATCCAGATCGTCTCTGCCTCGCTGCAGGAAATCC
>CAYYDL010000020.1:0-4977 GCA_964470545.1 uncultured Hyphomicrobium sp.
TGCGACCCGGGAACGAAGGTCATCGTTATCGGGCGCCATAACGATGTGATGCTCTATCGCGAGCTCTTGAAGCGAGGCGTCGCTGAATACCTGGTCGCGCCGACGAACCCGATCGAGTTGATGGAGAGCATCTCCAATCTCTACAACAATCCGGAAACCGATCCGGTTGGGCATGTGTTCGCTTTCGTCGGCGCAAAGGGCGGAGTCGGCTCGTCGACGATCTGCCATAACGTGGCCTGGACGATGTCCGAGCTTATCCGAACGGATGTGACGATCGCCGATCTCGATCTTGCGTTCGGCACGACGGGTCTCGACTTCAACCAGGATCCGGTTCAAGGCATCGCGGACGCGTTGGCGGCGCCGGAGCGGCTCGATGATCAGCTCCTCGATCGCCTGCTTACGAAGTGCTCAGAGCGGCTTTCGATCTTTGCGGCGCCCGTGGTCCTCGACCGCGATTTCGATATTTCGGCCGACGCCTGCGAGATCGTCATCGACGTGGCGCGTCAGAACGTGCCCTTCGTCGCGATCGATCTGCCGCACGGCTGGTCGGCTTGGTCGAAACGCCTTCTGCTCCAGGCAGACGAAATCGTCATTACGGCAGTGCCCGATCTCGCGAACCTTAGAAACGCGAAGAACATCATCGATCTCTTGAAGGCGTCGCGGAAGAACGATCAGAAGCCCTACCTCGTTCTGAATATGGCGAATGTGCCGAAGCGCCAGGAAATCAGCGTCAAGGAGTTCGAGCAGGCGCTGGATGTGAAGGTTCTCTCCGTCATCGACTACGACAGCGAGACGTTCAGTCAGGCCGCGAACAATGGCCAGATGGTGGAAGAGCTGACCTCCAAGGCCAAGGCCGTCGAGAAGTTTCACGACATCGCCATGAAGCTAACGCGGCGTAAAGAAGCAAAGGCGGAGAAGCTGGGTTCGCCGCTGTCGGCGATCGCGCCGATTTTGGAGAGACTGAAGCTCAAGCGTTAAGGACTGAAGCCACATGTTCGGAAGGCGCTCGAACGAGCCACAGACAGAGAGACGAGTCACTCCTGCGCGTCCTGCCGAACCGCAGCCGGTTGTCGTCGCCGAAACGCGCGCGCCGGCAGCGCCACCGCGTGCGGCTGCTGCGCCTCCGCCGCCTCCAAGCCCGGCGCCCAAACGGCCCGAACCCGCACCCGAGACGCAGCGGCGGCATTCGGAAGAGTATTACGACGTCAAATCGACCGTCTTCAATGCGCTGATCGATACGATTGACCTCACACAGCTCTCCAAGCTCGACGCCGTTGCTGCGCGCGAAGAAATTCGCGATATCGTCAGCGAGATCATCCAGATCAAGAACGTCGTCATGTCGATTGCCGAGCAGGAGGAGCTGCTCGAAGACATCTGCAACGACGTGCTCGGCTATGGTCCGCTCGAGCCGCTCCTCGCGCGCGACGATATTGCGGACATCATGGTCAACGGCGCCAACACGACCTTCATCGAAGTCGGCGGCAAGGTTCAGAAGACTGGCGTGCGCTTCGCCGATAACCAGCAGCTGATGAACATCTGCCAGCGCATCGTCAGCCAGGTTGGACGCCGCGTCGATGAATCGAGTCCAATCTGCGACGCGCGTCTGCCCGACGGATCGCGCGTCAACGTGATCGCTCCGCCGCTCGCCATCGACGGTCCGGCGTTGACGATTCGAAAATTCAAGAAAGACCGGCTAAAGCTCGAGCAGCTCGTCAAATTCGGCTCGATCACACCGGAAGCGAAGACGATCCTCGAAATCATCGGGCGGGTCCGGTGCAATGTCATCATTTCGGGCGGTACGGGCTCGGGCAAGACGACGCTTCTCAACTGCCTGACGGGCTCGATCGATCACGACGAGCGGATTATTACCTGCGAAGACTCGGCTGAACTTCAGCTGCAGCAACCGCACGTCGTGCGTCTCGAAACACGTCCGCCGAACCTTGAGGGCGAGGGCGAAATCAAGATGCGCGATCTCATCAAGAACTGTCTTCGTATGCGACCCGAGCGGATTATCGTCGGCGAAGTCCGCGGACCCGAAGCATTCGATCTGCTTCAGGCGATGAATACCGGCCACGACGGCTCCATGGGAACGCTGCACGCCAACAGCCCGCGAGAAGCACTGAGCCGTCTTGAATCGATGATCATGATGGGCGGCTACGCGCTGCCGATCAAAACTATTCGCGAAATGATTTGCGGATCCATCGACGTCATCATTCAGGCGTCGCGGTTGCGCGACGGCTCGCGCAAGATCACGCACATTACTGAAGTACTCGGTATGGAAGAAGATACGATCACGCTGCAAAACCTGATCGTCTATGACATCACGGGCGAAGATGCCCACGGCAAGCTTCTTGGCAGGCACCGCTCGACCGGCATCGTTCGTCCGCGGTTCTGGGAACGTGCCGAATACTATAATGAAACCGAGCGCCTTGCGAATGCGCTGGTCCGATCGGAAGTCGCCGACGAGCAAGGCAATCCGCTTGGAGATCGCAATGGCTGATCTCGACATCTCGACGTATCTTGCGCCGGTGCTTTTCGCGCTCGCCTTTGCGGGCGCCGTCTTCGCATTCGCTTATCCCTATTTCTCGGATGACCGCCAGAAGGACAAGCGCATCGAGAGCGTCGCCGGAGCGCGGGCGCGCAGGCCCGGCAGCATGGCCGAAATTCAAAGCAGCCGTAGAAAATCGGTTGCGGAAACGCTCAAGGAGATCGAGGTCCGAGAGAAAGCCAAGAAGGTTACGATGAGCCTTCGGCTTCTCAGAGCCGGGTCAAAGAGAACGCCTCGAGATTTCTATATTGCTAGTGCGCTTCTGGGGGCGCTGCTTGCCTCGGTTTCGATGTTCATTCTTCACCTTCCCGCTGCGGCTGCAGTCGTCGCGGCGTTCGTCGGCGGCTTCGGGCTTCCCCGCTGGATTTTGAACAAGATGACAAGTCGGCGGCAGCAGAAGTTTCTCGCGCAGCTTGCCAATGCGATCGATGTCATCGTCCGCGGCATCAAGTCGGGCCTTCCGCTCAACGAATGTCTTCAGGTCATTTCGCGGGAGAGCCCGGACCCCCTCGGCGCTGAATTCCGCGAACTGGTCGACCAACAGAAGCTCGGTGTTCCGCTTGCGGATGGCCTGGAACGCATGTGCGATCGTCTTCCGCTTTCGGAAGTGCGCTTCCTCACGATCGTCATCGCCATTCAACAGCAGGCCGGTGGCAACCTCTCGGAAGCGCTCAGTAACCTGGCGGGCGTGCTTCGCGACCGGCATATGCTGGCGCTCAAGGTGAAGGCGCTATCGGCGGAAGCGAAGGCGTCGGCGATGGTTCTGGCGTCGTTGCCGCCCGGCGTCATGACCATGGTCTATCTGTCTTCAACGCAATATAAGCAGCATCTTTTCACGACGACGGTCGGGCACTTCATGGTCGCGTTCGGCGCGATGTGGATGCTTACGGGCGTTTTGATCATGAGGAAGATGATTAATTTCAAGTTCTAGGACTTTCACGCAAGAAGGTACGGCAGCGCCAAGATGTTCTCTCTCGTCGATACAGTGATGAATCCGGAATTCATCGCAACGAGTCTCGCCGCGATCTGCGTCTTTGCGACCGTTTTAACGGTCGCGCTGCCGATGCTGCAGCGTGACCAGATGAACCGGCGCATGAAAGAGATGGCGATCGAGCGCAACAAGATGCGCTCGGCGCGGCTTGCTGAAATGACCTCCAAGGATCGGCAGCCGAGCGGCGGCAGCCGGCTCCGGTCGACGCCGAAGGGCTTCATGCAGCGGGTGGTGACGCAGCTGAGACTTCGCGAGCGGTTCGACAACGAGGAACTGCGCGAAAACCTGAAGCGTGCCGGCCTTCGAGGGCAAGCCAACATCGTTGCCTTCATGTTTTTTCGCGTTGCTGCGCCGGTGGCGATTTTCTTCTTCGCAGTCTTCTATCTCTTCGTTCTCTACGACAGCGGCTATCCGCCGCTGGTCAACCTTCTGATTGCGCTCGGAGCGGGCTTTCTCGGCTTTTACGTGCCGAACATGTTCATAAGCAACCGCGTGCAGAAGCGGCAGATGGCGATCAAGCAGGCATGGCCCGACGCGCTCGATATGCTGCTGATCTGCGTGCAGTCGGGCATGTCGGTCGAGGCGGGATTCGCGAAAGTCGGCAAGGAAATCGTCAACCAGTCAATCGAACTTGCAGAAGAGATGACATTGACGACGGCGGAACTCTCTTATCTGCAGGATCGCCGGCAGGCTTATGAAAATCTTGCGAAGCGAACCGGGCTTCCTGGGGTCAAAGCGGTGACGACAGCGCTCGTCCAGGCAGAGCGTTACGGTACGCCGGTGGGGCAGGCCTTGCGAACAATGGCGAAGGAAAACCGCGAAATCCGGCAATCGGAAGCAGAACGCAAAGCGGCAGCGCTTCCACCGAAGCTGACGGTTCCGATGATCGTCTTTTTCCTGCCGGTGCTCTTCATCGTCATTCTTGGTCCGGCGGTCATCAGCTATATGCAGATGAAAAAGTAGATCGGACTGCGTTCGCCTCCGGAGATCGAAATCGGTGTTGCGTCGGCCCTGGCCAATTGATTGGCCGGGGCTTTTTTTAGCGGCGGCGATCGCACGAATGCGCGTCCACTCGTCGCCTTCGTCAAAGAGGAGGCGAACTGACTCAATTACAGGGAAACGGCGTCAGTGGAGCAGCGGCGGTGCTTCATCGGTCGTCGTCTGCCAGACGCCTTGGCTGACGGGGAGCGGCGCGGCGTTGGCGGCTGCGTTCTGGACCTGCGAGGCAGCGGCGCTGACAGAAGTCGATGTATTGCTCGCGAAGCTCTTGGCATCCGGCATGGCCGTTCTCGGCTCGAGCTTGACCATCTGCCGCAAGTAATCGGCATTGGCCGCGGCAATCTCGGGATTCAGGACGCCCGTGCCGATCGCCTTGGATTCATCGTAGCGACCCTCAAGCCCTAATACGAGTGCAAGGTTCTCGCGCACCTTCGGGGCG
>CAYYDL010000021.1:0-4890 GCA_964470545.1 uncultured Hyphomicrobium sp.
AGCCCGGAGACTTGCTATGGGTGCGCGAAACCTTTTGCGACCATGACTTCAAACTTGGGGGCGAGCGCTTATATCGCGCCGATGGCGAGTTTCTTGAAGACTGGACAAAGCGGGGACTCAAATGGCGTCCAGGCATCCACATGCCTAGAAATTGGTCCCGCCTCACGCTGCGCCTGACTGACGTGCGCGTGCAGCGGTTGCGGGATATCAGTGATGAGGACGCACGCTTAGAAGGATGCGTTGGCGGAGACGGCATGTCCGAAACCGGCGCCTCGTGGTGCAGGGCATGCAAGGGCACTGGCTGGGTTTCCTGCGCTCCGAACGGCGACGAAACGGAATGCGGCTGCGTCATTGGCGGCCGCAGGGAATTTCTCAATCTATGGGAATCGATCAACGGCGCCGACAGCTGGAACGCGAATCCGTGGGTGTGGGCGCTCACGTTCGAAGTCATCAAGGCCAACGTCGACGAAGTGTTGAAGCAGCGGGAGGCCGCATGAGTACGCAATATCACGGACTTCTATCGAACGCGAATCTTCGCCTCGATGCACTGCGCGCGGTTGTAAAAAACGTCCTTGAACACCCAACACGTTTCGAGTGGTCGCTGCAAGGCATGGGCATGCTGCGTCTGCACTTCGACAACTATCGCATCCATATCTGGGATTCTCTATACCGCGCGCCAGGCGTAAGCATGATCCACGATCATTTGCAGTGGGGACTACAATCGCTGGTGCTGTCTGGCGAGATCCGCAACATTCGGTATGTCGAGAATCCGCATGGCGATCGTTATATGCATGTACGCCTACAGGCCGGCTATGGCTGCCGCTTTCTCGAAGAGCCAAGCGAGATCCGATTGATTCAGTTGGCGCCGGAAACCTATTGCACCGGCGAAAGCTATAGCCAGGAACCCGCCGAAATTCACCGCACAGAATCCCGCCGCGGCACTGTCACCATCATGCGCAAAACGTCAACCGATACCGGCACGGCTCGCGTGTTCTGGCCCGTCGGCGAGGAATGGGGCTCTGCAGAGCCTCACCCTGCAGCGCCGGCGCAGGTGGAAGCGATTACGGGGTATGCGTTGTCCGTGTGGGACGCGGAAGCCAAATGACCCGCCACTGCGAAACCTGCACCTGTCCCGAGCACACGCCGACGCTGCCGAAGGGCCGTGGGCTGGGGGCCGTCGAATGGCAGCACCGCGTCGTCTGCTGGCAGCTCGTTGACGAGTGGACCGAAGTTACCCGCGAGGGCGCGGCTGGCGGCGTGCTGCGGATGGCGGTGCGCACCGGCGGAAAGATCGTGGAGGCGCGCTTCCTTGGAAGCGAAACGCTAATCGACATCACGCCCGAGCTGCGCGCGTTGATTGAGGCAGATATGAATAAAGGATCGAATCCGTGACCGATTTCCTCATGGCTATGGCATTGGGTCTTTTCAGCGTGCTCACATTAGTCGCTGGGGTCGATCGTGCACACAGAAAGGCCTATGGGAGCATGGCAGAGGCCAAAGCCACGGCCGTTAATCAGGCCACGACGACGGCATTGAAGGTCATTGTGATCGTGCTTTTGCTCGTGCACGTCGGTATCAATCTTTACTGCGCACGACAGCGTCATCGGCAGATGGAACAACTACTCGAAACGTACCGACGCGCACAGACACTTGAACAACGCATTTGCACAGAGTTCCCGGAAACTGAGGATTGCCATGAATGATTCTCTGGAAAAGATCGCCCGGGCACTGCGCCTGATCGAACGCCACCACATCGCGCTCAACGCGCGTAGCGGACGGCCGCCAGATGAGAGCTTCACGATTTCGTGCGCGCGCGAAGGGCTGGTAGAACTCGAGCGGTTAAAAGCCGCTGGACCGCGCGTCACAAAGCTCTACATCGACTGCGAGTGGGATGGCTTTGGAGGCAAGCTCTTGTCGATCGCCCTCGTTGGCGATGGCGTCGAGTTCTACCGGGAATTTCAGTTTTTCTACATCCGAGATCCATGGGTCCGCCAGAACGCGGTGCCCAAGCTCGGTCAGGTCACAAAGGACCGACGGGACGAGATTCAACGCGACCTCCACGAATTTCTGATGCACTTCGAGTCGGTACACATCGTTGCCGACTGGCCGGAGGACATCGAGCGGTTCTGCGGCTTGCTCATCACTGGGCCCGGCCGCCGGATTGACACACCGCCGCTCACGATGGAAGTCGTCCGCATCGATCTGGTTTCGGAGAATTCGCATCATGCGCTTGCGGATGCGCGGGCATTGATGAAGGCGATGCGCAATCTGGAGAAAGGACTGTGATGACCAAAGCCGAAGCACGGGAAGAACTCGCTCGACTGAAGCGCGGGTATTACGTTCACCCCTACTCGATCGAGCTGATAGAGCGGCTGATCACGCAAATGCCAGACGGGTCGGCGGAGCCGGAGGCGTGGCTGGCAATTGAGCCGGATGGCACGAAACGGTTCTGGTCCACAGAGGCCAGCGCATTTCTGCATCAAGGCGGATTAAATGGAACGGTACTGCCGGTCTACGCCCACCCGCCCGCGCCAGCGCAGTTCCGCCCCTGGGTCGTCACGGACGGCAGCCATTCAATCGGCGAAACCAAATTCCGCACGCTGGATGAACACGGCATCCCGAAGTGGACTCTCGACCCACAAGAGGCACTGCAATTTGCCCGGCGTCAGGATGCGGAACTCTTCTGTAAGGAGGATGAAGATGCCTGGGGAATTGTTCAGATTCCGGTTGAGTCTGCGCCAGCGCAGAGCGCGGTGCCTAAACTAACCTCAGCCATGATTAGGGCAGTCCTCGATCATCCGTACACGTCCATTCACGATTCGGATGCCAGGCACGAACGACTAGGTTGGTTTTTGCTTGCGTGGGGCGTCGCACACGAGGCAGCCGCGCCGCAGCCGTCGGCGCAGCCGAAGGAGCCCGGCCGTGCTTAAAGCCTTCGTCGTGGTAATGATCTGGACTATCTGCGGCGCGCTATCCGCATTCGCGCACACCGATGATCCGCTGCTTGGCGCGATGATCGGGACCGTGATCGTGGCATTTATCGATTTTAACGAGGAGTGAGGCGCCATGAGCATCAAGCGAATCGAGACTGTAGAGATCGAGTGCCGTTGCGACATCTGCGACGACAAAATCCACATTCACCGCGCCCTTGGTGTCGGCTTCAACTCACTCGGAAAGCTCGTGGAGAAGCCAGCCGCTGATGCGGATCGACAATTGTGTCGGCGCTGCGTTTCTTCAATTCAGCACATGGCGCCTATTTGCGGTGAAGGCATCCGCGGCTGTTTGGGCGGCCCGGATTGTAGTTACGACCACAAATGAGCAATTTCCGCCGCCTCTCGCGCGACGAACTCAAGACGCTGAGCGGCGCCCGACAGCGTGACAAGGTCGTGCAGTGGCTGCGCAAGGCCGGCTGGATCTTTGAAGTCGACGCGCGCGGCTGGCCGATCGTCAGTTCGTCTTATGCCGAAGCCAGGCTCTCCGGCCAGAAGCCGGACATCGGCGGCGACGGCATCGATTTTGGTGCACTTGAGCGTGCGGCATAAGATGAGTTTATGGGACGACGCCGAATACACGACCTGAACCTTCCTCCGCGCATGCGAAAGAAGGGGCGCGCGCACTACCACGTGTCTGGGAGTCCGCAGCAATGGGTTCCCCTTGGGACGGACTATGCTGCAGCCCTGGTGAAGTGGGCAGAGATAGAAGGCGCAGAAGCGCCGGTCACCGTCACCACGTTCCGCGCTATTTGGGAGCGCTACGCCCGCGAGGTAGTGCCAGCGAAGGCGCCGGCAACGCAGCGCGACAACCTACGCGAGTCGGTCAATCTGCTGAAGGTCTTTGGCAACGCCCATATCAACGCGATCCAGCCTCAGCACGTGCGCCGATATGTTGACCTTCGTTCGAAAAAGGCACGCGTGCGCGCGGCCCGCGAGAAGGCGCTGCTCAGCCACGTGTTCAACAAGGCGCGTGAATGGGGATTGACCGACCGGGCCAACCCTTGTGCCGGCCTGCGGCTGCAGGGATCGAAGCGCAAGCGGTATCTCACCGACAGCGAATTTCACGCGATTTGGACGAAGGCATGCGAGCCGCTGCGCGACGCCATGGATCTCGCCTACCTGACCGGCCAGCGGCCGTCGGACGTACTCAAGATGCGGCGCACTGACATCCGCGACGGCGCCTTATGGGTGCGCCAGCGAAAGACGGGAACGCCGCTCCGGATCGATATCGTTGATGACCTCGCTGCAGTAATTGATCGCTGCACTCGACGTGCAGCCGCGCATGCCGTTCAACCGTTGCACTTGGTGCAGACCGAACGCGGGCAGCCCGTAAGCTATCGGGCGTTGGCGGATCGTTTCGACAAGGCGCGCAAGGCTGCAGGGATTAACGATTGCCAGTTCCGAGACATCCGCGCCAAGACCGCAACCGACATCGGAAACCTCGCGCACGCGCAGAAATTGCTCGGCCACAAGTCGCGCTCGATGACTGAAATTTACACACGCGATCGCGTTGGCGAACGCGTGCAGCCGCTAAAAATAAGAGAAGGGAAAGAGAAAAGAGAAAATCAGCAGTGACGTAACGCGCTGATTTATTGGAGGCTCGGGCCGGAATTGAACCGACGTACGGGGATTTGCAGTCCCTCGACTAATATCATTCCAATCAATGGATTGCAGAATATTTGTTCTCTTATATTTTGAAAATTATGCCCGAAAATTCGTTGATTTTGCGTGTTTCGCCATCGAATAAGAGAAGCCTGCTGGCTATTATTTAGCCATGCCTTTCGATCCCCGCATCCCCATGACCGTGTCCCATAAGCCGCTCCCAGAAGACATGCGGCAACGGCTGGCCGACCTCGAGAGGGCCGCAGTCGCGAAGTTCGGCAGCCGAACCGACGCG
>CAYYDL010000022.1:0-6336 GCA_964470545.1 uncultured Hyphomicrobium sp.
GGATATCGCGACCAAACCCCGGCGGAATTTCCACGGTCGCGTTGACTTGGCCGCTTTTCAAGCGCTCCTGCAAGTCGGAGACATCTTTTATGGGCGGCTCCTCTACGAAATAGGCGGAACCGCGCAGTTCACCAAGGTAGGCTCGGCTTTCGAAACTGTTGTCGCGATCGAGTGCCGCAAATGACAGAGAATTGACGTCCGTCGTAATTCCAAAGCCGATCACCAGCATCAGAAACGCGGTTCCGGCAAGTGCGAAACCCAATCGGATGGGATCTCGCAGAAGCTCTAGCGACTCTCGGATCGTGTAGGCGAGCATCCGTCGCGGAGAAAAGTATTTCTGTTCTATCGGCGCAGACGCCTCATGCACGATCTTCGCGGGAACCGTTGCCGCGAGCTCGGCGGCACCTCCGGCCTCCTCCAGATATTCGATGAACGCCTGTTCCAATGTCGAAGTGCCCCGCGCCTTCACCAGGTCGGCGGGCGTATCCATCGCAAGAACTCGCCCGGCGTTCATCAGGGCCACGCGATCGCAGCGCGCCGCTTCGTTCATGAAGTGCGTCGAAACGAAAATCGTAACGCCGCTCTTGCGAGAAAGATCGAGCAGCAATTCCCAGAAGCTGTCGCGTGCGATTGGATCGACGCCTGACGTTGGTTCGTCAAGGATCAAGACTTCCGGCTCGTGCACAACCGCGACCGCAAGCGACAGGCGCTGGCGAATGCCCAACGGCAGATCCTCCGCCAGTTTGTCGACGTAAGGGGTCAGGCCGAAGCGCCACAGCAGATACCTGATCCGCTGTTCCATCTTGTCTCGTGGCAAATGGAAAAGGCGTGCATGCAGTTCGAGGTTCTGGCGAACCGTTAGTTCCGTGTAAAGGGAGAACGATTGAGACATGTAGCCGACGCGCTTGCGTGAATTCATGTCCTCGGCGTTGATCGAGCGGCCGAGCAGCGTTGCGCTTCCCTCCGTCGACGGCAGCAGACCCGTCAGCATTTTCATCGTCGTGGTCTTGCCGCAGCCATTCGAACCAAGAAATCCGAATATTTCTCCCCGCCCGATGTCAAAGCTAACATGGTCAACCGCCGTGAAATCTCCGAAGCGGCGCGTCAATCCGCGAGCCACAATCACGGGTTCGCTTCCGTCGGCACGGCGCGGTGGGATCTTCAGTTCGCGATGCCCGATTTTTTGAGACACGGGCAGAAGTGAAATGAATGCCTCTTCTATAGTGTTTGATGCGGTCTTCGTCTTCAGATCCAACGGCGTCCCGGTGGCGAGGCTCTTTCCGGCATCCATCGCGACAAGCCAATCGAATTGTTCTGCCTCTTCCATATAGGCTGTCGCGACGATGACAGACATTCCGGCTTGACGAGCCCGCATACGCCCGACGAGTTGCCAAAACTGGCGGCGCGACAACGGATCGACGCCGGTCGTCGGCTCATCGAGAATCAGCAGATCGGGGTCGTGAATGAGCGCGCAACAGAGCCCGAGTTTCTGGCGCATGCCGCCCGAAAGTTTTTTCGCGGGCCTGTCGGCGAAGGGCGTCAGGCCTGTACTCTGGAGTAGGTCGACGATGCGCTCCTCACGCTCAGCACGCGCCTGTCCAAAGAGACGTGCGAAGAATTCGATATTTTCCCGTACGCTGAGATCCGGATACAGGTTCTTTCCCAGGCCTTGCGGCATGTAAGCGATACGCGGACAGATCTCCTCCCGGTCTGCGGCGCGGGTCATGTCGGCGTCGAGGACCATCACGGATCCGGTCTGAATTCTCCGGGCACCCGAAATCAACGCGAGCAGCGACGATTTTCCGACGCCGTCGGGGCCGATCAGACCGACGATGCAGGATTTCGGAATCTGCAAACTGACATGATCAAGCGCGAGAACATGGCCGTACGCGTGCGTCACGCGTTCCAGATGGACTGCAGTGTCGAGGCGACCGTCTTTCACTGTTTGACCTGGAGGCGCGCGGGCCAATCGACTGCCGGATCCGTACGCACATAGGCCATCCCAGGCAGTCCACTTCGAATTGCGTCGGCATGAGCTTTGAGCCGCTCCGGATCAATACGGACGCGAATGCGAAACATCAGTTTGTCGCGCTCCGTCTGCGTCTCAACCATCTTGGGCGTGAATTGAGCCTGATCGGCGATGAACGTAACTTTCGCGGGTATCGGATGGTCCGGATAGGCGTCTAAAACAATGCGAGCTTCGTTTCCGATCTTCACCCGTCCCGCGGCTATCGTGGGAAGATAAATGTCCATATAGACGTAGCTGAAGTCGAGCATCGTGAAGACTTTGCCGCCTGCCGGCAGAACTTCTCCGACGTTCGCGATGCGGTAGGCGATCCGTCCGTCCCGCGGCGCGACGAGCGTGTTGTCGGCGATGTTTACGCGATAGAGCTCAGCGTCATGATTGGCGGCATCGAGAGCATGCTGCGCTTCGATGACGCGCTCTTGCGCCGCGATCTCACCCGACTGTGCTCCCTGGAGAGTCTGTTGGCGCTGGTCGAAGACTTCCTTCGTCACCCATCCGTCTTTGAATAGAGCTTTCGCGCGATCCATCTGCTGCTGAGCGAGGATGACTTCGGAATGCGCCTGCTCGGCATTGGCTTGCGCCTCGGCAATGGCCCTCTTTGCCGACGCTGCTTGCGATTCCGACTTCTTCAAGGATGCCTGCAAGTCTCGCGTGTCCATGACCGCAAGAACCTGCCCCGCAACAACTCTATCGCCCTCGTCCACGCGAAGCCCGAGAATGCGTCCGGCAAACTTCGTCGCAATGTCGATCGGATCAGCCTCGATGCGGCCATTCCCCGAAAAAATGCCGGCGGGAAGAGCGGGCGTTTGACTGATCCACCAGTAAATTCCGCCTCCTGCGGCCGCGACGACAAGCGCCAGTGCGAGAAGAACCCGCTTCCAACTGATTGATCTTTTAACGTCGCTGTCCGGAAGCGCCGCCGGGACCTGCTCGTCCGGTGTCTTGGCAACCAACGGCGACGGCTCGCTCACGGCCTCTTCGGCCTGCGGAACGGCCTTGTCGCGAACGTCGCTACTCTGAGTCATCCCTTCCGACCTTTTGAGCGCGATTGAGGCCTATTCGCCGACATCCCCAGGATGCCCCGGATCGGACGCAGCAAATTTGTCAAAACTCCAATGCGCGTTAAGCCGGGAGCATTGTTCAGTAACCCTGCCGAAGCTTTGACGTGCCGCAAACATGCATTGCACCGCACGCTGCTTCCGGTCGGGGATCATTTGAGACGATACGAAGCGACCTTTTCAGAGACCCGCCGATTTTCCAAAGAGAAGCCCCGCCGAAAAACGGCAGGGCAACGAAAATGGCTATAATATCAATGGAGCAGTCAAAAGAACTACGCAGAGAAATACTTCACTCAATCCAAATGGGCGCTAAGGAGCGCACTGGTGAGTGGACAACAGAAGTCTGATTCGCATCAAGCTTCGCCGCCTGTTCATGCACAAATTTTGAGCTTGGATAGGGTCGGCAGTCGCTAATCTGAAGCCGCTGTCTCACCCGCTGAAACAATGGAAGAATGTGCTGATCGGGCCTTCTTTCGCGAAATCCGGAGAATTCCGCCCAACCGAATAAGGGCCTCGGGCAAGATTCCCAGATTGAGGAGAGTCGCCGTCGTCAGGCCGCCGAGAATCGTGATCGCCATCGGCGCTTCGATTTCATGCCCAGGGCGGCCGAGCCCCAGTGCCAGCGGGACAAGTCCGAGAGCGGCCATAAGCGCTGTCATGAAGACCGGAGCCAACCGTTCGGCGGCCGCAAGACGGATGGTTTCCGGGCTCCACCCCTTACCTTCCTCGTCCGCAACGTGCTCGACATGTGCGAGCATCATCACGGAGTTCCGTGCGCCGATGCCGAATACGGTGATCAATCCGACGAGGCTTCCAAGAGTCATTCCAATACCGCTTGCGACGATCGCTGCGATGCTGCCGATAAGGCAGAACGGCAAGTTGATCAGGACCAACACCGCGAGACCGCGTCTGCGGAAGGCCATTGTCAACGCGGCAATGATCAGTGCCGTGCTCAAAGCCGTCAGACCTGCCATTCGGATTTGCCCCTCGCGCTCCGCTTCAGCTTGGCCGGCGAACGACACGTAAACATCTTTCGGAAGATTTAATGCGCTGATGCGCTCGCGCGCCTGATCGACGATCGTACGTAGCGAATAGCCTTTGGCACCATTGAACGTTACCGCCACTCTGCGCTGCGCGCCCGCGTGTTGAATGTTCGAGCGGCCCTCGGTGAGCGTGATGGTCGCAACGTTCTTCAAAAGTGTTTTCGTCGTCGTGTTACCGATCATGAGCTTGTCAAGCGCGTCAATGCGATTGCGATCGTCGGGCGAGAGGATAACGACGACGTCAACCGTGCGGGCGCCTTCATATGTCTGACCGACCGTCGTCCCAGCGAATGCCGTTTGGATGGTCGCCAAGGCGTCACTCGCCGAAAGGCCGTAATTCGAGAGAGCGATGGGATCAAGCTTTACCGATAGCGTCGGGACGGTCGCGCTTCTTGGCATTCGGAGGTCGATGACGCCGGGGATGTCGGAAACGGCCTTCTGGATATCTGAGGCAGCACTCTCGATGGAGTCGAGGTCGGTACCCATGACATTGATAACGACCTGCGCCGTTTCGCCCGTGAGGCTTTCGCTGATGCGGTCGCCCAGGAACGTCAATGTCTCGCTCCTGACCTCGGGAAAGTCCTTGAGCGTGTCGCGGATGATACTTTGAGCTTCTTCTTCGCTTTCCGAATGCTCCGGTTTCAACTCAATGTGGAATTCGCTCTTGTCGACGCTCCAGGTGTCTTCTCCGGCTTCGGCGCGACCTATCTGGTGGGCGACTGTCTCAACGAACGGAAGCTTGAGCAACGCCGCCGTGACGCGCTCGCCGACCGCCACCACATCATCGCTCGACGTGCCTGGAGAAGCCATCGCAATCTGCAAAACGAAGTGCCCTTCGCGGAATTGCGGGATGAGTTCGCTATAAAGAAACGGCACGACTGCGATTGCGGCGACGGCGCTGACGGTAAGGAACAGGATCGTTGCGCCCCACGCGCGCCGCACAATTGCAAGGACCGCGCTCTGTGCGACTTTCAAACCTTTGAGGAGCGGCGATTCCTTCGTGTCTTCAGTATTGGTCAAAAGCAGGGCGCACAGCGCCGGCGTGACAGTCATTGCGACGACCATTGACGCGACGACGGCAATGATAAACGTCAGCGCCATCGGCCCGATGAACCGTCCCTGCACGCCGCCGGCGAACAAGACCGGAATAAATGCGAAGATCACGGCAAGCGTCCCGTAAAGCATCGAGCCGCGGATCTCTATGGACGCGTCCTCAATGACTTTCAGTCGGTCGGCCTTGGGGCCGGCAAGCCGCAAACGCCGCGCTATGTTCTCGATATCGATAATTGCGTCATCGACGAGCACGCCGAGCGCGAGGGCGAAGCCGCCGAGCGTCATCGTGTTGAGAGACTGGCCGCACTCGGTCAAAACGACGACAGCCGCCAGTAGCGACAACGGAATGGCAAGAAACGAAATGAGAGAGGCGCGAATACTTCTGAGAAACGCGTAGAGCACGATCAAGATCAGGGCGGATCCGAGTGTCAGGGCCATCTCGAGATTTTCCAGCGCGCGAACCACGAAGGTCGCAGGGCGATGCAGCGCCGGATACATCTTTATCCCGCGATGCTGGAGCGCAGGCTCAAGGTCGGCGAGCGCTGCCTCCGTCGCTTTCGTTGCATCGAGCGTGTTCGCACCGAATTGTCCCGATACCGTTATGAGGACGCCGGGCTGCCCCATGATCGTCGCATCGCCAATCTTGGCTGCAGGCCCAATGACGACGGTGGCGACGTCGGCAAGGCGAATTGGGCGGTTGTTCTGCATCGTCACGACCGCTTCAGCGATGCTTCGCGGATCGGGCGCCGGGGGCGGGGTTTCGATTGTAATTCGTTGTGCTGCCGTCTCGACGACGCCTCCGCCACTAAGTGCGATAGCACCTTTCGCGGCGTTCATGACGTCTGTAATCGTCAATCCCAGCGCCGTCAGGCGGTCGAGGTCCGGTTGGATTTGGACCTGCCGGATTGCGCCGCCATAGACCGTCACGCGCGCAATGCCTGGAACTGCGAGCAGCCGAGGCTTGATCATCCAGTCGGCGATGTCTCGAAGGGTGTAGGGATCGACCTGATCAGAGACGATGCCGAGCTTCAGAACGTCCATCGTACTCGATGTCAACGGCGTCAGTTTTGGAGGACCGAACCCCGCCGGGAATTTACCGTTGAGTGTGCTCAGGCGTTCGGCGATACCCTGCCTTGTCACGTTCGGATCGGCGCTT
>CAYYDL010000023.1:0-2578 GCA_964470545.1 uncultured Hyphomicrobium sp.
CGAGTGCAATGGCCGCCGTCTCGCGCATCGTGCCTGATATCATCCTCCTCGATGCGGTCATGCCGGACATTAACGGCTTTGAAACGTGCCGTCGGCTGAAGCGGCTGCCCGAACTCGCGGACGTGCCGATCATCTTCATGACGGGCCTCAGAGAAACGGACAGAATTGTCGAGGGCCTGGAAGCAGGCGGCGTCGATTACGTCACAAAACCCATCGTGCTCGAGGAGCTGATCGCCCGCATTCGTGTCCATCTCGCGAACGCGCGGCTTTCGAAAAGCGCCCGCGCTGCGCTCGACACGACCGGCAGGTTTCTTTTCGCTATAGATGCAAGCGGGAGACTTCGGTGGTCTACTCCGCAGGCCAGCCGACTGCTGGCAGCCGCCTTTCCCGAATTCGACGACCGAAACTTCGCGTTTCCGCCGGCAGTCGTCCGGTGGCTTGCGACCCGGAGCGACGGACCCGTCGATCAGCACGCAAGCTTACCGATAGGTCCTGAGGACAGAGCCCTCAATATTTCATTCGTCGGTCGCATGGGCGGAGACGAACTGCTTTTGCGCGTCGCCGAGGAGAGCGCATCCGGCGACGCGGAGCAGCTCAAGGAACGTCTGAATTTGACGACGCGGGAAGCCGAAGTTTTGCTCTGGATCGCTCGCGGAAAGTCCAACCGTGACATCGGGCAGATTCTCGGCATGAGTCCACGGACCGTGAACAAGCACCTGGAGCAGATTTACATAAAGCTCGGCGTAGAAAACCGCGCCGCCGCGACGGCCATCGCCGTTCGGCACTTACCGTGATGCTGCAAGGAGGTACGACGCTACGTCCACACCTCACATGGTCAAGACGTTGAGATGCCTTCCTGCGGTTCAAGCGCGTCATAACCCATTATGCGATAGAGAAGCGTCGATACCATCCAGCTCGCCAGGAAAATGCCGACCACCACGAATCCGAAATTCGTCAGGTCGTCGTTCAGATTGCCGACGACGGCCCAGATACCTTCCTTGAGATCGAGTTTGTCGCCGATCAGCGCAAGCGCTTCTATTCCACCGATGAACATCGCGACGATGACGGATGCCGCCGTGATCGTCAGGTTATACCAGAGCTTGCGGATCGGATTGACGAAGGCCCAGCCGTAAGCTCGCGTCATCAGGACGCTGTCTGTCGTATCCATCAGCGACATGCCTGCGGTGAAGAGCGCCGGAAAGATCAGGATGGACCAGAACGACATGCCCTTTGCAGCTTGTGCTGCCGAAATTCCAAGCAACCCGATTTCCGTCGCCGTATCGAAACCAAGGCCAAAAAGAAAACCGATCGGATACATGTGCCACGAGCGTGAGACGAGACGGAACAAGGGACGGAAAAGCCAAGCCAGAAATCCCCTTCCGGCGAGCAGATTTTCGAAATCTTCGTCGGGGAGCGTTTCCCCGCGCCGGACGCGCGCAAGAGTCGCCGAGATGTCTCTCAAAATAAAAAGATTGGCGAGCCCGATCACAAGCAGGAAGAAGGCCGAGACGGCCGTGCCGATGGCGCCGCCGATGCCGTGAATTACATCCATCTGGCTCTGCATGGCTGCGGCAGTCGCGGCAATAACGATCGAGCCAAGCACGACGATCGTCGAATGGCCGAGCGAAAAGAATAAACCTACGGAATAGGGTGCTTTTCGTTCGTGGATCAACTTCCGGACGACATTGTCGACCGCCGCAATGTGATCAGCGTCGAATGCGTGACGAAGGCCAAATACGTAGGCTAGGAGAGCTGTACCGAGTAACGCGGGGCGGTCCGAAAAAGCGGCGAGGGCGCAGACCCAAGCGCCGACGTTTGCTGCAATCAACAATGCATACGTCGCCACGGTCTTCGTCTTTACATCCGTTGGTTGGTCGTCGAACGGATTTCCAATCATGTCATTGTCCCCCAACGGTTGGAACTTCGGACATTTGGAGCCCGCCGGCGCGCACGACGAATTGTGCCACGTCCGCAACCCCTGTCCCATCTTTGATGTTGGTGAAAACGAAAGGTCGCTCGCCCCTCATCTTTTTTGCGTCCCGGTCCATCACGTCCAGGCTGGCGCCGACATAAGGCGCAAGATCGATCTTGTTGATCACCAGAAGATCGGAGCGCGTTATACCGGGTCCGCCTTTGCGCGGAATCTTCTCTCCCTGAGCGACATCGATAACGTAGATCGTGATGTCTGCGAGTTCCGGAGAGAACGTCGCCGCCAGATTATCCCCTCCGGATTCGATCAGCACGAGATCGGCCTGCGGAAACTTTGCCCGCATTTCCGCGATAGCCATGAGGTTGAGAGAACAATCCTCGCGGATCGCAGTATGCGGACATCCGCCGGTCTCGACGCCCATGATGCGTTCAGCGGGCAGGGCGCCCGTACGTGTCAAAATGAGTGCGTCCTCTTTCGTGTAAATGTCGTTGGTGATGGCGATGATGTCGAGATTAGCGCGAAAGCGCTTGCACAGAGCTTCCATCAAGGCAGTCTTTCCAGCACCGACAGGGCCACCGATGCCGACGCGCAAGGGTTCGTGAGAAAATGAGATCATGAGCGGAAAAGCCTCGAATATTGCGTTTCGTG
>CAYYDL010000024.1:0-4519 GCA_964470545.1 uncultured Hyphomicrobium sp.
GGCGACCGGCGCCGGGACGTCCCGATCGGCCGGTCGGCGGCTCGAGCGGATAGTCTGGGTCGGGATTAGTCTTCGTCAGGTAGAATTCGAGTTCCGGCGCTACGACGGGAACCCAGCCTTCCTTGGCATAAAGATCGATGACGCGTTTCAGAACGTTGCGGGGTGCAATCTCGACGGGTTCGCCGCTCTGCCATAGGGCATCGTGAATGACCTGTGCGGTGGGACTGGACGCCCATGGTGCTGGCCTGATGGTCGATAGGTCCGGGACCATCATCAGATCGCTTTCGGCGTAAAGCTGCTGGCCGTCTTCTTCGAAGCCGACGTAATCACCAGTGATTGTTTGATGAAAGATCGAAATCGGGAGGTGAACGGCGTCGAGCTTCACGAATTTTTCGGCGGGCATCGTCTTGCCGCGCGCGACGCCTGCGATGTCGGGCACCGCGCAGTCAATTTCTTCGATGCGATGTTCGCGAAGCCAATCCCGAAGCTGCTCGGGCGTGGAGCCGACGCCGAAATCGCCGTCCTCGGTAAAGGGTCGTAAGGGAGGGGCATTCATAAGGGCACCTGGGAGTCGTTTGTTTACTTACATCGTGAGTTGCATCGCGTTCGGCCGCGCCGCCGATGAACTGAATCTGCCTGTCGAGAACATGAGTTAGCTGAACCTTCGACAGCGGCATTCGCACATTTTTGAGCCGGCCGCTCAATCGACCGGGCCATCGTGCATTAGACAGCCAACAGACTTAACCCGTTCAACAGCCGGACCTCAATAGCCGCGCGCACATCAAAATTCATAGCATATTCTACAACAAATTTCGGATGCCGCCGCCCAATAGGGCAGCGCAGTGACTTCGGAACGGGCAAAACGAGGGGGCGAGAGCTGCGTTTCATTCTTCTCTGCACTGCAAACATCATTTCTCCATCGAGCCCCGTTGTGCTTCGTAATTTAAATGCGCAGTATGGCCGGTGTTTAGCAAAACGTTGTGCAAACGGCGTGGTGCGTGGGTAACCGGCTGCTTTGGGCCGCTGGTTAAGGGACTGATCCGTGGAGGAGTTCGGATGTTGTGGCTCGGGAAGGCGGCGCGGCGCGTCGCGTATTCTGTCATTGCGGCTGCTGCCGCTATGGCGTTCGTCGGAGGTGATGCGCAGGCAGAAGACAAGGTCGTCAAGGTCTACAACTGGTCGGACTACATCGACCCTTCAATTCTGACCGATTTCACGAAGGAGACGGGCATCAAGGTCGTCTACGATGTTTTCGACAGCAACGAAGTTCTTGAAACCAAGTTGCTCGCCGGGGGCAGCGGCTACGATGTTGTCGTTCCGACGGCTTCGTTCCTGTCGCGCCAGATCAAAGCCGGCGTCTTCCAGAAGCTCGACAAGTCCAAGCTGCCGAACCTCAAGTACGCGTGGCCCGAAGTTTACGAGCGCATCGCGCAATATGATCCCGGCAACCAGTACGCGGTGAACTGGATGTGGGGCACGACCGGCGTCGGATACAATGAAGGGAAGATCAAGGAGCGGATGGCGGACGCGCCCGTCAACTCGCTCGATATGATTTTCAAACCTGAGATCGCCGCCAAATTCAAAGATTGCGGCATCTATATGCTCGACTCTCCGGAAGACATCATTCCGGTGGCCCTCAATTATTTGGGTCTCGATCCAAACACCACAAAGGCCGAGGACTTCCAGAAGGTGGAGGATATGCTGCTGAAGATCCGGCCGTATATCAAGAAGTTCCACTCGTCCGAATACATCAACGCCCTTGCAAACGGCGATGCTTGCATGGCGCTCGGCTGGTCGGGTGACATCCTGCAAGCGGCCTCGCGTGCTTCGGACGCAAAGAACGGACAGGTCATCAAATACAACATTCCGAAAGAAGGCACGCAGATGTGGTTCGACATGATGGCGATCCCAGCGGACGCCAAGGATGTCGACGAAGCGCTGACTTTCATCAACTATCTGAACCGCCCAGAAGTTATGGCGAAAGCTTCGAATTTCGTGCAGTACGCCAACGGCAACCTCGGCTCGCAGAAGTTCATCGACAAAAGCGTCTTGGACAATCCAGCGGTCTACCCGGATGCGGCGACGATGAAGAAGCTCTTCGTCCACCTCACATGGGATAACAAAACCCAGCGGATCGTCACCCGAATGTGGACGAAAATCACGACAGGCCAGTAATTCCAGGCCGCGCCAGAAACACTCTGGCGCGGCTTTTTCTTTCCACTAGCCGGTTTTCCGGCTGACCATCGAGAACGGCTCAAGGGAACTTGGATTATGGATGTTGCGACGGCTCGCGATCCCAAAGCGAACACTTCCTCCCCGCAACGTGCCGGCCCTCGCACGGCGGCACCGCAATCGGGATTTGCGCCATGGAAAAACCCGGACCTTCCTCCGATCGTTCGTTTCGAAGGCATCACGAAGCGGTTCGACGAGTTCGTTGCGGTCAATAACGTGACGCTCAATATCTATGAAAAGGAATTTTTTGCGCTGCTCGGACCATCGGGTTGTGGGAAGAGCACGCTTCTCCGGATGCTCGCGGGCTTCGAGCGGCCGACAGAGGGAAGGGTCATCGTCGCGGGTGAGGACATCACCGATCTCCCGCCCTATGAGCGGCCCGTCAATATGATGTTTCAGTCCTACGCCCTCTTTCCGCACATGACGGTCGAACGCAACATCGGCTTCGGTCTTCGCCAGGAGGGCATGCCGAAGGACAAGATCGCCGAGCGCGTCGACGAAGCGATGGGAATGCTCGAGCTTCGTCAGTTTGCGAAGCGTAAGCCGAATCAGCTCTCGGGCGGTCAGCAGCAGCGTGTGGCGCTTGCCCGTTGCATTGCGAAGAAGCCGCGCATCGTTCTGCTCGATGAGCCGCTCGGCGCACTCGATAAGAAGCTGCGCCAGCAGGCGCAATTCGAGCTGATGCGCATTCAGGAGACGACAGGCACGACATTCATCATCGTCACGCACGATCAGGAGGAGGCGATGACGGTCGCGAGCCGCATTGCCGTCATGGAAAAGGGTCTTCTCGTCCAGGTGGCGACGCCAGGTGACATCTACGAAAATCCGAAGACGCGCTATATCGCCGGCTTCATCGGCGACGTGAACGTCTTCGAAGGAAAGGTTTCGAACGTCTCCGACGGGTGTATCGAAATCGACGCCAATGACGGCTATAAATTCAAGACGAAAAGCACCGAACCTGTCACGGTCGGACAGCAGGTCGGACTTGCATTGCGGCCCGAGAAAATTCGCATCGGGATCGAAAAGCCTGCGAGCGATGTCAATGTCATTCCGGGCAAGGTCGAAGACATCGGCTATCTCGGGTCGATTTCGCATTACCACGTGCGCACCGCGCCGGGAGAACGGGTAACGGCGCTTCGTGCCAACGCAGCCCACACTGTCGAACAGGCGATTACCTGGGAAGATTCGGTCTGGCTCGATTGGCCGGTCGACGCGGGCGTGGTGCTGACGGGTTGAGGTCGACAATGAGCACAAGAACATCCGATCTTCGGCGTTGGTACGTCATTGGGCCGCCCTATCTGTGGCTCCTTTTTTTCTTCCTCATTCCGTTCTTCATCGTCTTTAAGCTTTCGCTTTCCGACGTCGCGACTGCAATTCCGCCCTATACGCCGACGTTCAGCTGGGCGGAGGGGATCGGCAAGTTCCTGTCGCAGCTCGACTTTGAAAACTACACGTTCCTCTTCGGCGATCCGCTCTATGTCAATTCGTACCTGTCGAGCCTCAAGATCGCGTTCTTCTCGACGATCCTGACGTTGCTCGTGGCGTATCCGATGGCGTACGGGATGGCGCGAGCACCGAAGTCCTGGCAGCCGACGCTGATGATGCTCGTCATTCTGCCGTTCTGGACATCCTTCCTGATCCGTATCTATGCGTGGATCGCGATCCTCAAACCCGAAGGTTTCCTGTCGCTTTTCCTGATGAAGCTCGGCATCATCAGCGAGCCGTTGCAGATCATGAATACGACGACGGCCGTCTATATCGGCATCGTCTATTCCTATCTGCCGTTCATGATCCTGCCGCTCTATGCGAGCCTCGAAAAAATCAATCCGTCCCTGCTCGAGGCTGCGCAGGATCTTGGCTCGCAGCCGTGGCGCGCGTTCTGGCAAGTGACGTTTCCACTGTCCCTGCCGGGCGTGTTTGCGGGATGTCTTCTCGTCTTCATTCCGGCGGTCGGCGAGTTCGTCATTCCGGACCTGCTCGGTGGTTCCGATACGCTGATGATCGGGAAGACCTTGTGGACCGAGTTCTTCAATAACCGCGATTGGCCGCTGGCTTCTGCGGTGGCGGTACTCCTGCTGCTGGTGCTGATCATTCCGATCGTGCTGTTCCAGCGTGAACAGGAAAAAGTGCGGGAGGCCGGACGATGAAAGGGCGCTTCAGCTTCTTCAACGCAACATCGATCCTGCTCGGCTTCGCGTTTCTCTACATTCCGATCCTGCTTCTGGTGATTTTCAGCTTCAACGAGTCGAAGCTCGTGACCGTGTGGGCCGGATGGTCGACCAAATGG
>CAYYDL010000025.1:0-6977 GCA_964470545.1 uncultured Hyphomicrobium sp.
ACGTGCTGGCGCTGACCGCTGGTCTTTTGTTGCCCCAATTCGTCGGCCAAATGAGCGGAAGCGTTTTTGCTGCGACCGTGTCTCACGATTCTCAGAGCAAACCCCAACCTGCCATGACACCCCGCGCGGTCACGTTCGAGCCGATGGCGTTCAGCGACCTTCCGGGCTGGTCTACAGACGACCATCTCGCGGCCTGGAAAGCATTCCTCGCCTCTTGCAAGCCGGTGCTGAAAGCGGGTGTGCGTCCAGCGAAGGACGGCGTTGCGGGATCTCCCGAAGCGCTGATCAATATCTGCGCGCAAGCGCTCGCGATGGCGGAATCGGTGCGCACGCGAGGCGAAGCGCGGCAATTCTTCGAGGCGAACTTTCAGCCGCACCGTGTCGTCGGCGGCGATCCGGAAGGGTTGCTGACGGGGTATTACGAGCCCCTGATCAAGGGTTCGCGAACGCCAACGCCGGTCTACAAAGTTCCGATCTATCGCAGGCCGCCCGATCTTGTGAACGTCGTCGCCGAAAGCGAGCGCGGCGCCAAGTCGGGGTCGTTCACGCATCAGCGCAAAACGGAGAAGGGACTCGAGCCGCATCTCACGCGAGAAGAGATCGCGCGCGGCGGCCTTGCCGGGCACGGCCTCGAGCTTTTGTACCTCAAGGACGAGGTGGACGCCTTCTTCATGCAGGTGCAGGGGTCGGGCCGCATCGAATTGCCAAACGGCGAAAAAGTGCGCGTGACCTATGACGGCAAAAACGGCTATCCGTATACGTCGATCGGCAAGGCCCTGATCGAAGACGGCCAGCTCACCGCGGATGAGATGTCGCTCAAATCGCTCAAGGGATGGCTGAAGTCTGACAAAGATCGCGCGCAGCCCGTCATGTGGAAAAACAAGTCTTACGTTTTCTTCAAGGAGCTTTCGGGCGCGCAGGCCAAAGCGCCGATGGGCGTCATGGGCATTCCGCTGCAAACCGGGCGCAGCCTCGCGGTCGATACAAGCTATTACGCGATCGGCACGCCCATTTACGTCGACGCGCCGCGTATCACGCATGCCACGAAATCCGGCGTTTTTCGGCGACTCATGGTTGCGCAAGATGTCGGATCGGCGATCAAGGGTACGGAGCGCGGCGATATCTATTTCGGCTCGGGCGATAAAGCAGGGCGGCTTGCAGGCGTCACGAAACAGCCTGGTCATCTCTACGCGCTGTTGCCCGTTGACGGAGAAAACGTTGCCGTTCCCGATCCGAAGACCGCGAGCATGGAGCCGTGAAGAAGCCGCAGGGCCGTGGCGGCGGCAAGGGCGGTGATCCGAACGAGGAGGATGATCACGCCCTCTGGCGACACGCGGCGGCGACAATCGAGCCGCTGAAGCGCGCCAAGGGCCGCTTTCATCCGGCCAGCGATGCAGTCAAATCCGACATCCATCGGGCGAAGCCCACTGGTGCTGACAAGGCGGCCAAACGCCGAAGCCACGCTGTGCATCCCGAACCGCCGCCCGCGCCGCCGCGCCGGCCATCGGCCCCGGATCTGGCAACCTTCGATCGAAACAACGCACGCAAAATCCGCGGTGGCCGGCTCGACATCGAAGCGCGTGTCGATCTGCACGGAATGCGCCAACACGAGGCGCACGCGGCGCTGCGGCGGTTTCTTCTGAGCTGCCAGAGCCGCGGGCTGCGCTACGTTCTGGTCATCACAGGCAAAGGAAAGGCAATGGCGTCACCCGCGCCTCACGTGGGCGAAGCCGATCGCGATCGTGGCGTATTGAAGCGCAACGTGCCCCGCTGGCTCGAAGAGCCGGAATTGCGCGCCGTTGTCGTCAGCTTCACCACGGCCGCAATTCAGCATGGCGGTGAGGGTGCAATCTACGTCCACCTTCGCGCGAAACATCGCATGTGAATCAGAAACACGTTTCCTGCAGCTTCTGAAGCGCCTGGCCAAGACCGATGAGCGAATAGGTATCGGTGATCGTCGCTCCCGCGTTGGATGTGGCTGCGACCGTCATTGTGCTGCCCTTGCGCATGGCTTCGACAAGTTTCAATTCGCGTGTCGAATCGGAGACGTAAGCGCGATCGCCGGACCCAAAAAGGCGAAAGCCGGATGGACTTATGGTCGCCATGCCCGGCGTATTTTTTTTAATCGGAAATCCCATGCGGAAGCTGACCTCGGTACGGATGCCATCTTTGGGCCAGGCGGAGATATAGGCTCGTGGCGCCTGGCGCTGGGCATCTGTTGGAACGCTCGACTTCGGCTCGCTGGTCACGAAGCAGAAGAGATGCGGATCGTTGCTATCCGCCATCAACGTCCAATCCCCATAGCTGTTGACGCGCGCGACTTGCTCAGCGGCACCGGCTGCTGGCGGAACGGCAAGACTCAGAAACAAAATAACGACGCTGCTCGCGAAATTCCGCATTCAAGGCCCCCCTTCGCCGATCGGCCGATCGGCGAATCGTGCCAGCGATTTGATGCGATCATACATCACGATGGCGCCGGCCATCGCGACATTGACGCAAAAGGCTGTCGGGATCTTGACGACATAGTCGCAGCGTTCAAGCAAGGGTTCGGACAGCGAGCCAAGCTCGGGCCCGAGCACGTAAGCGGCTCTCAGCGGATGGCGGAAGCTTGGAAGATCAATCGCGTCTTCCAAAAGCTCGATGCCGACGAGTTTGCAGCCGCCGGGCAGAGCCATGTCATCGAGCGTCGCCCAATTGTAATGCGGCAGATGCAGCTGGCTCTTCGAGGTGTCTGCGTGGGCTTCGATCGCCTTGTAGGTTGCGCCGACGGTGAAGGTGAAGCTTGCGCCGAAAGCGTGTGCCGAGCGCATCAGGTTGCCGAGGTTCAGCGACTTCGACATGCGTTCGGCGCCGATGGCGAAATAGCCTTTCGGATGCGGCGGCCATGTGGTCGCTTTTCTTGACATCGGGCTCCGCTCGTGTGTGTCAGAGGTATGCAGCGCGTGGGACGTCACACATGAGGGCAGCTCTTTGCAAGAGCCTAGACGGACCGAAGGGTCTGACCGTTGAAACGATGCCCGAGCCGACGGCCCGGGAGGGGGAGGCGATCGTTCGGGTTGCGGCAGTCGGTCTCAATTTCGCCGACACGCTGATCACGCGCGGGAAATACCAGTTCAAGCCGAACCTGCCGTTTTCGCCGGGGGCGGAGATCGCGGGCGTGGTCGAGTCTATCGGTCGTAACGATCTCGGGATTCACGTGGAACAACCGGTCATGGCCTATGTGAATTGGGGCGGGGCAGCCGAAAAAGTGGCGGTCGACGTCGGTAAGCTGATCCCGGTTCCCGAAGGGGTTTCTATGACCGTCGCGGCCGCCCTGTCGGTGACCTATGGCACCGCGATCCACGGACTTGCCGATCGTGGCCGGCTCACGGCCGGGGAGACCGTTGTCGTCACGGGGGCAGCGGGCGGCGCGGGGCAGGCCGCTGTCGAGATCGCCAAGCTGATGGGTGCGCGAGTCATGGCAGTCTTCTCGTCGGCGGAAAAGGCTGCCATCGCAAGAGCGGCCGGGGCCGACGAGGTCATCCTGTTTCCGGGGTCGGACCTCAAGACGGCCGTTCGCAACCTGAGCGGCGGGAACGGGGCCGACGTCGTCTACGATTGTGTCGGCGGAGAAGCCTCGGAGCCCCTCGTTCGCGCTCTCGCTTGGCAAGGGCGGTTTCTCGTCGTCGGGTTCGCGGCGGGGGAGATCCCAAAGATTCCGCTCAATCTGCTCTTGCTCAGAGGTGCGGAAATGGCGGGCGTATTCTGGGGCGAAGCCGTGAAGCGCGATCCGGCCGGGCATCGCGCGAACATGCGGCAGCTTTTGGCGTGGGTGCGTGACGGTCGCCTCGTGCCGCGCATCCAGGCGACCTATCCGCTGGATGATATCGTGGAAGCTCTGGGCGTGCTCGATCGTCGCGAAGCGACGGGCAAAATCGTTCTGACAATGGCCTGAGGCCATCTACCAGCTTGCTTCGCCCTCGCCTTCGTCGGCGAGAAATCCCATGCCGCGCATTGGGAACCGGTCTTCGATCCCGTAAGGACCGCCGCCGACGCTCGGGCGCGACGACATCAACACCGTCCGCCCGACGAAAAAAGGTTCAGAGCGATAGCCGCTATAGCGGGACAGGTAGCGGGCGACGGCGTCGACATTCGTGTGTTTCAATCGGGCCAGCGTGACATGCGGCTTGAACACGCGCGTCTCTGGGGCGAGTCCGGCATTGCGGGCGGCTTTCTCGTGCGCGCGCGCCAGCTCTTCAAGCTCGGGCTTCGGTTCGACGGCGGCCCAGATCGCGTGCGGGTCGTCACCTCCGAACACACCAAGCCCTGACAATCTCAGTTCGAAGCCGTCCGGTTCAATGCGCGCCAAATTAGCCACGAATTCGCGCGCCTCCGTATTGCCGATGTCGCCCGCGAACCGCAGCGTGATGTGGTAGCTTTCCGGCGCAATCCAGCGGGCACCGGGCAACGGCATACGCAAGCGATGAAGCTCATCGCAAATCTCGTCGGGAAGCTCGATGGCGGTGAACAAGCGGGGCATTTTTGCTGTCCTTGTTCATGAGCGGGCCTTAAGGGGTGGCCGACGCTTTAGGGGTCTGGTTCTGCTCCACGCGCACGATGAGCGCTTCGACGTCGGGCAGAATGCGTTTCACGATCTCGGCAACGCCCTTTCCTGTCGGGTGCAGGCCGTCCGGCTGAGTGAATGATCGATCGAGCGCGACGCCCTCGAGGAAAAACGGGTAAAGGGGAACGTGGTACTTGGCGGCGAGATCCGGAAAGATGGCGTCGAACTTTTTGGCATAGTCATCGCCCCAGTTGTTCGGGGCCTTCATGCCGGTCAGAAGGACGGGGATATTCTTTGCCTTCAGGTCGGAGAGCATCTTGTCGAGATTCTCCTGTGGGATCTTCGGGTCGAGACCGCGGAGCGCGTCGTTGGCGCCAAGCTCCATGATGACGGCGTCAGGCTTCGGGTCCAACGCCCAGTCGAGGCGTTCCCGGCCGCCGGCCGTCGTATCGCCCGAAACCCCGGCATTCACGACCGTGACCTTGTGCCCTTTCGCCTCAAGCGCCATCTGAAGCTGCACGGGGAACGATTCGCTGGTTTTGACCCCATAGCCGGCAGTAAGACTGTCTCCGAAGGCGACAATCGTGATCGGCCGCGACGAGCCGGCAGCTTCGGAGGCGGTGTGCGAAGCGATCATCGCGGTAAAGATCATCAGGCGAAACGCAACTTTCGCAAACCGGTGCAGGGCAAGGGAAACAACGACGTTCATCATTCGGCCCCACACATCACGCAATTCCATGAGCTGACGTAGATGCTCATTGTGAACGGCACAAGTCCGTTGCGGCAATCCAAGGCATTTTAACTTGAGCGAACCGATCATCAAACTCGACGATGTGCATCTGACTTTGACCAGCCGGGCTGGACCCGTCCACATCCTGCGCGGCGTGTCATTGGCAATTCCACGCGGCCAATCGGCAGCCGTCGTCGGGCCGTCTGGGTCCGGAAAGACATCGCTCTTGATGCTGATGGCCGGACTCGAACGAGCGACCCGCGGCCGGATCACGATTTCCGGGCATGATATAGGGCCGCTTTCGGAGGACGAGCTGGCCGTTCTGCGCGGCGCCGAGATGGGCATCGTCTTTCAATCGTTTCACCTCGTTCCAACCATGACGGCGCTCGAAAACGTTGCTTTGCCGGGAGAACTGGCAGGCGAAGCCAACGCCGTCGAGATCGCACGCGATCTCTTGTCGGAAGTCGGGCTTTCGGCGCGGATCGATCATTTTCCGGCAGAGCTTTCCGGCGGCGAGCAGCAGCGCGTCGCGATTGCGCGGGCGTTGAGCCGCTCGCCAAATATTCTTTTTGCGGACGAACCGACGGGCAATCTCGACGGGCGCACAGGCAAGCAGATCATTGACCTGCTTTTCGGGTTGCGCAAACGGCGCGACGTAACGCTCGTCATCGTCACGCACGACAACAAACTCGCAGCCATGGCGGACCGGGTGATCCGCATGGCCGACGGCACGATCGTTGCCGATGAGGGCACGGGCTCCGGCATTCATGCGGTGTCGTCGTGACGGCCGTGACCGGTACTGAGCAGGGAATTCCACGTCGCCGCGCAGGTGCTGCAACTGTTTTGCGTCTGGGGTTGCGCGAGCTGCGCAACGGCTTCGACGGTTTTCGGATTTTCATCGCGTGCCTCGCCTTGGGCGTGATGGTGATCGCCGCCGTCGGCGCATTGGCAGATGCCCTCCGCGCTGGGCTTTCGCGGCAGGGCGAGACCATTCTGGGCGGCGATGTCGTCTTCGCGCGGATGCATGTGCGCGCCACACCCCGGGACCAGGATGTCTTTCGCGGCCTTGGGCAGATGAGCGAAACCGCAACGATGCGGACAATGGCGCGCCGCGTGGACGGATCGGATCAGGCGCTCGCGGAACTCAAAGGGGTGGACTCGTTCTACCCGCTGGCAGGCACGGCGACGCTCAAAGGTGGCGGCTCGTTTGTGGATGCGTTGTCCGGCGGCGGTGCCGTCGTCGATGCGATGCTTCTCGAGCGTCTCGGGCTCAAAGTCGGCGACAAGATGCGCATCGGCAACGAAGACGTGCCGATCGCGGGCATTCTCGACAACGAGCCCGACGCGATCGTCGATCGATTGACCTACGGCCCGCGGGTGTTCTTGTCGCTCGCCACGCTCGACAAGACCGGTCTCGTGAAGCCCGGCACGCTGATCCGATGGCGCTATGCAATCAAGCTTCCGAGCGGTGTCGCAAGCAATCGCGAAGCGCTTGCAGATTTGCGCAAGACGGTTGCCGAAAAGCTTCCTGCCGGCGGCTATACGAGTGCCGACCGCTTCGACCCCTCGCCGCAGATCAGCCGCGCGCTCGAACGGCTCCGGCAGTTCCTGATTCTCATCGGGCTCGCGTCGCTTCTCGTGGGCGGCGTTGGAATTGCCAACGCCGTTTCGACGTTCATCGATAAGCGCATGAAGGTGATCGCG
>CAYYDL010000026.1:0-4348 GCA_964470545.1 uncultured Hyphomicrobium sp.
GTTCTGCACGCATCAGGAAGTTATGTATATGGACCGATTTGTCGCTGCGGTCGCTTTGGCGAACCGGAATCACGACGCAAACTGAATGATTTAGAAGGAATTTAAAAGGATCTGCTCCGGCGAACCATTAGCCTTTCTGAAGTCGTCGATAAGGTGAGTTACATGTTTATATGTCTGTCTTCATTTATTCATCGTGCTTCGCCGTCTGAACGGCAAGATGTCGGCCTTACGGACGGGTGTCTGGTGCGCGGAGTTTAGGTCTTCCGCCCGGACGGAACTGTTCTTTGGGAGGTGATGATGTTCCGTCCCATCAGCCGACAACACCGCATCGAACGATGCCCGTATCCATCGGGAGCAAAACCAGGTCCCATTCTTTGGACGGTGCGACTCTTCAGGATTGCGGCCGCATTCAGAATGTTCTCCTCTCATTGCGTGCCGCCTTGTCTCCTCGCCGGTAACGTCATCGAAAGGGTATGGCGCATATGCATGAATGCTCAATCCAGCGAGCGCGAAGCCATCAATGATGCAGTTCATAATCGCCTGGGCCAACGAGACTCTTTCGGTCCCAGGTAGCTCGTTCCGTCGGTCTGCCGAGGCTGCCCTGGAATCATCTGCTGCGATTGGTCCGTCATTCCGGCCGCAGGACTGCTGCGAAATTCCGGACGTGCGATGCCTGCAGTCCGGCCGACCTCTCCGCGATCCCGAATTCGTAGCGCGCGTAGATGCTCGGGGATAATTGTGTCGCGACCGCATGACCGTCTCCTTAGGGTTCACCATGAGCGCCTCAGGACGCGCGTCACCGGCCAATCGCGGTTTTCAGAGAAACATATTACACTGGCAACGTATGCCATACGCTTCGTATCTCTGGGGGTCGCGTCGACGCGCATCTGTCATCGTCAGCTATGTCTCGCTGCTGCAACTCGAACTTGAGCGGCAGTGCAAAGGGACTTCAAGCGAAGGCCATTCCAACTGTGCAGCGCAACGCTGTCGTCAAGTGTGTGTCCATGCTGTCGTGAGATGCGATCCTGAACACGCATCTTTGAGTACGTCTTCCATCGCCTCCAGAAGGCCGTCCGACGACTCGAAGCTCGTGTGTGCAAGACAGAGACACCCGTTCACCGTCGCTACGCCGATCGTATGATCGTTCTCGAATCCGCGGAGGACACACGGGCCCCAAATCGCCTGAATTTCAAGGTCCGAGAATTTACTATCGAAGGGGACGCGGCCCAGATTTGTGACCATCGCCTCTGCGGCGAACGCGACCGCTGCGAAATCCGCCGCCTCCGAGACACTTGGATCGCCTTCTATGAACTGCTCGATTTGGGCGACGACCGCGCGAACGCCTGAAGGAGTCTGCGATGGGGCTATATCGGTTTTGACTTTTCGGGCGATATCCCAAAAGGTGGTCGAACTCGCATCTGAAACGCTCAGTGCGGCGCTGATGAATATACCGCAGTCGTCGGCGACACCGAGGATACGCCTGATGTTGACAGGTGACGTAATCCGAACGGGATTGTCTCCCCAGCTTGGGCCTGTCCGGCTTCCGGCAATCGAAAGCGCGGCGCAAAGCGCGGCATGTACAGTCGTTGCTTCTTCCCGCGCTCGCTCTGTAATCTCGGCGGTCAATGCCGGCGACAGGCGAAGTGCGCGAATCTTCGGTCGCGAGCCATCTCGCTTTCGCCAGGTGCCCGGCGCAGGCTGGGCCGATCCGGGATCAGAGCTTTCGGCCTGCGCAGTGTCTGGGTCGAGGTGCAATTCTTGAAAAATCTCCTCCATCGCGGGCCTCGGAGGCAAGATCTCAAGAGGATTTCCGGCGAGCGCGCTGACGGTGTCGCGAAGCGCGTAGGCCAGGGACATGCCATCGGCAATCGAGTGATGTGCAATCAGAGTTATTGCGGCGCTCTCAGGAGCGTGTACCAACACGGCGCGAACGAGCGGCGATTGATTCAGTTCGAATGTACTCTCGAGTTCGCCGCTGACCTCTTCCTTCCAAAGCTCTCGGGGATCGCCGTAGACGACGCGTAGAGGAATGGAAAAGACAGCGCCTTTGCGAAGCCAAGGGACAGCGCCGGGGGCTCCTCCTATTGCGGTCGATAGCATGCTGTGCCGTTCCTGGACGCGGTCAAGCGCTCGGCGCCAATCGTCGATGCGGGTTCGTCCCAAGATCTCCGCAGTCATGGCAAAATGAACCGGGCTGTTCTTATCAATCAGCAAAAACAATTGTTCGAGTGCTCCCAGCGGCCTCACGGCGCTCGACACATCTCGAATTTCCGGCAGGGACAACTTGGTCATCAGATAAATCCTTTTCGCGGACAATCACGACGTGTTTGGCGGTTCTGGTCTTGATGCCGAACTAAGTCGTGATCTGGTTTCACGAGTGCGCGGCCCCGCCGGCGGCATCCGAGAGATTCGAGCCGCAGGGTTACATCCAGATTTCAGCAATGAAGAAAAGAGCTACAGCCGTAACGGCGAGGTCCAGTGCGATATTTGGGAGTGGCCACCGTCAATAGGGCGCGTAGATATGGCTCGTGTTACACCATCGCCTTCGGGCGCGGTGGCTTGCCCATTCGAGGTTAGACGATCTCGACTATCAAAGGCGAACGCTTCGAAGATCCGCTGCGCGCCTGCGCCTGAATGCCATACAAGTCTTCGTCCCATTGCGGGTGGGTCGCCTCTAAAGAGCCCTCTCTGCAGGACCCGAAACTGTCTTCAGCGTGACGACGCTCACCTCTTTACCGGCAACGGATAGTTTCAGTTCAATGGCGATGTCTTCGTCACGGCCGACGTTTATCTCCGTCTTCGACAGAATGACGGCTTCGCCGGCGGTCGCTTTGAAATTCCCTGTCTGACCGGTCCTGATCGCGCCGGACGCACTCTTGCGTATCAGCAGGAGTGAGAACTGGCCGGCTGTGTCGGCGGTGGCGCTCGCATGGCCGACGACGCTGATATGATCTTTGCCGACCGGCGTGACTTCCACCCAGCCGACGACCGGTGCTGCTCCGGCACCCACCGGAACCGCTTCAAGAGCGAGGAGGACTGGCGCGAGAAAGGCGGCTTTTATCGACATCATTGAGAAGCTCCTTTGCGCATCAATCGTACTTACGCCGACAGAACGGGACTCACGGAGAAAAGCGGTCTGGCCCGCGATTATAGCGGCGAGGTGCTGAATTCTGCGGGTTTATCATAATGATTTGAGGTACACCGGTGATGCGGGGAAGGCCGAAATCATTGCCGTCGCGCGGGCCATCTGTCGCGAGGAGAGAGTCAACGAATGCGTCGCCCGTGGGTGTATTCTGCAACGAGCCTGATGGTCGTGGCTGGGACGAACGACGGAGGTAGATCGGAATCTGCGTCACGCGGGCCAGTGAAGGGTCGAGGCGGCGCCGTCGCATTTTCATCGCCAATGCGCGTGCATGGGATTTCTCATGAGCCGAGCGTGCCGAGGCAGAAGACAGTGGTGTGGAACTCATTGTGCTCGCCCAAACCGTCGCGGCGATCACGAGATGAAGGAGAGAACGTGATGCACGTGCGCTTGGCAACTGATCACTCCATATCGTGAGCCGATTCAGTATTGGCGAATTGCAATGGGCGGTCCAGATCCGTTCCCACCATATTGGCGTATCTCGATGCTTTTCGGTGCGCCGGACTGCTGAATGTCGAATTCCTTGGCTACGCCGAATTGCTGCACAGTCGCCTCGTGGCCTGATCCGTTCTGGGTAATGCTGGCGCCGAGGTCGGATCCCTTCTGGGAGATGGCCGCATCATTGTTGTTACCCCGCTGCAGAACTTGTGCATCGTTCCCGGTGCCGCTCTGGTTGATCGTCGACGTGTTGAGATAGCCGTTTTGATAAACTTTTATCCAGTTTCCGAGCAGGCCATCGGCGGCGGCCTTCTGTGCGAGCGCGCGCTGATCGATGCTTGAGGAATTGCTGCTGCCGATCTGAGCCACATCGGCATCGTTACGGAGAATCTGGTCAATTTGAGATGCCTGAATTCCACGGAGGCGGAGATCCAGGTCGTCGGCGTGCGTTGGCGGCGCGGACAGCAACACGATAGATGCCGCGCCTGCGAAAAATGCACTTTGTCCAATCGTCATGTTTGCGTCCTTCGCCAGAGCGCACGTGATCGTCTTCCGTCGAGGCAGGATACGAAGATCCCGCCTCGAAGCGGATCAGCATCAGTGCTGATGCACGGCCGAATAGTTGGCCGAGCCCGTTTGCACGACGCTCGAGTAATTCACCTGGCCCCCAAAGCCCGTTTGAGTGACGTAAGCTGTATTGTAATCGCCTGTTTGCGTTATGCCTGACGTGTTGTCTGAGAAGCCGCCCTGGTCGACACCTGCGGTGTT
>CAYYDL010000027.1:0-9334 GCA_964470545.1 uncultured Hyphomicrobium sp.
GGTTTCGCCCGGCAGCGCGTTACGAATGCGAACCGCGATCGCTTGCCGGATATTCTCGATCGCGCGGTGATACCACTGAGAAAATGTGTTCGCGTCCGCGTGGCCCTCGATGGTCGGAGCAGCAAACGCATAGCCGACTCCGCCGACGGAATCGAACCAAGCCGTGCGGGCGTAGTCGAAGCCGCCGGGAAGAGCCGGCTTCGCGGGTGGAGACAGGTTGGCTTTGATGCGGATACGGTCCCCGGGCATCGCTAGGACTTTCGACGACATCGTTCGGATGCGAACCACGGCTGGAGTCTGTTCGCGTGCGAGACTTGCAATTGTCGGATTGATGATCGTTAGACGCTGGCCGCGCGGAAGCTTCGCTTCGACCATCGACACGGTGCCCGAGACTTCGACACCATGGACCGCCTTCACCAGCACGGGGGCGCGAACGGTCTCGACCCGCACTTTGACGATTGCAAATCCGGCGCCGACCAAGACGAGTGCCGTCATCAGCGTCGCGGCGAGCGTGGCTGACCGCACCGCCATGCGCAGAATGAGCGCGAGAGCGAGCGGCGCAAATGCGACGACCATCGCGGGTTCAACCGGAACAGCGAAATAGGCGGCGATGCCAGCCCCGAGGCAAACCGGCGCCCAGAGAAAAAAGCTTTGCCGCTCCGCCTCAAAGAGGAGAGCAGCACGGCTCAAGCCATGGTCCGGCGGTGCCGGAAATATGACGTCGGGCCCTCTCGCTTCGACCGACATGCCGCTGCCACCGTGTGCCGAAGGCGCTCGTTTCCGCCCCCTTAACTTGTCCCATCCCACATGCTACGAGCGGAACCTCAATCCCTCAATGGCAGACAGAGCATAAGGTCCAAGGCCAGAGACCATGACACCCAGCGCGCCGATCGTTCGATTTGCCCCCTCGCCTACCGGTTTTCTTCATATCGGAGGCGCGCGGACGGCGCTTTTTAACTGGCTTTACGCGCGCGGACGCGGAGGTCGTTTCCTGCTGCGCATCGAAGATACAGACCGCGAACGCAACAACGAAGCTGCGGTCGCCGCGATCCTCGATGGCGTCAAATGGCTGGGGCTCGACTGGGACGGGAACGTCATTTCACAGTTTTCGCGGGCGGACCGCCATCGCGAGGTGGCGAACGAGCTTCTGGCGCGCGGCGCCGCTTACTATTGCTATTCGTCACCGGCGGAGATCGAGTCTGCTCGCGAGAAAGCGAAAGCCGAGGGCCGTCCGCAGATTTTCCTGTCCCCTTGGCGCGACCGCGATCCTAAGGATGCGCCGAAAGACGTCAAACCCGCAGTGCGCCTCAAGGCGCCGCGTGACGGCGAGACGATCGTCAACGATCATGTCCAGGGGCGCGTCGCTTTCCCGAACAAGGATCTCGACGATCTGATCATCCTCAGATCGGATGGCAATCCGACCTACAATCTCGCGGTGGTCGTCGACGATCACGACATGGAGATCACGCACGTCATCCGAGGCGCAGACCATCTGACGAACTCAGCGCGGCAGACGCAGATCTATCAAGGCATGGGGTGGAATGTCCCGGAATTCGCGCACGTGCCGCTCATTCACGGTCCGGACGGCGCGAAACTCTCGAAGCGGCACGGCGCGCAAGGCGTCGAGGAATATCGCGACATGGGCTATCTGCCCGTCGCGCTGCGCAACTATCTCGTGCGTCTCGGTTGGAGCCACGGTGACGATGAGATCATTTCGACGGAAGACCTCATCCGCTGGTTCGACATCGACGACATCAACAAGAGCGCGGCGCGGCTCGACTTCAAAAAGCTCGACGATCTGAATGGTCACTACATCCGCATTTCTACGGATGCAGATCTACAGGCGCACGTCCGCGGAATGCTGCCGCATCTGAATTTCGAAGCTCTTGCCGAACTCGTTCCCGATCCGAAGGCGCCGCCGCGTGCGGACGTTGCGCTTGCGCGCGAGGTGCAGCGACAGCTTCCGGGCGTACGCTCGGGGAAGGAACTCGCCGAACTTTTCGCAGCCAAGGGTTGGGAAAAATTCACCGAGGCTATCCCGTCTCTCAAGGAACGTTCGAAAACGCTTGCTGAGCTCATTTCGGGCGCGCTCTTCATCGTCGCACAGCGGCCGCTGAAGCTCGAAGACAAGGCCGCAAAACTCCTTGGGCCCGAGGGTCGAGCTTCCAATGCTGCCGTACTCGCGCTGCTTTCACCAATCGCCGCGGAGAATTGGAGCGCACCGCTCCTCGAGGCAACGGTCAAGTCCTACGTCGAGGAGAAGGCGTTGAAACTCGGCAATGTCGCCCAGCCGCTGCGCGCCGCGCTGACAGGCCGCACCGTTTCGCCGCCGGTGTTCGACGTGCTCGAGGTACTGGGCCGCGACGAAAGTCTAGCTCGGATCGCCGACGCTGCCTCGTAAACGGACTTCCGCTCTTTAACGATCCCTTGCCGCACCGCAAAAAATCCGGTAAATCCTGGAGTTGCCGATTGCTTTTGTGAAGGCCGCCGAACGTTCTCCAGGGTCCTTGAGCACACGGATCCAGCAGCGCGGGGGAATGCGATAGTTACTTCCGGCGTCGGTAGTGTCTTCCCCGGGGCGAGGTGGCGATCATGAACATCCACGACAAAGCGGCAAAGGGCACGGCTAAGCCCAGCGCGACATTGACCGTCGACAACAAGCAAGTGCAGCTTTCGGTGCGCGCCGGCACCATCGGCCCCGACGTGATCGACGTTGGCAATCTCTACAAAGAGACGGGCTGCTTTACCTACGATCCCGGCTTCACGTCGACGGCGAACTGCAAAAGCTCGATCACGTACATCGACGGCGACAAGGGTGAACTGCTTTATCGCGGCTATCCGATCGATCAGCTTGCCGAGAACACGAACTTCCTCGCGGTCTGCTACCTGCTGCTTTACGGGGAGCTGCCGACCAATGCGGAGTTCATCAACTTCCGCAAGACGATTACGAACCACACGATGGTTCATGAGCAGATGACGCGGTTCTTTACCGGCTACCGACGTGACGCGCATCCGATGGCGGTTATGGTCGGCACCGTCGGCGCGCTGTCATCGTTCTATCACGACTCGACCGATATCAACGATCCTGCGCAGCGCGAGATCGCGAGCCACCGCATGATCGCGAAGATGCCGACGATCGCGGCGATGGCCTACAAATACTCGATGGGCCAGCCGTTCATTTATCCTCGGAACGATCTCGACTACACTTCGAATTTCCTTCAGATGTGTTTCGCGATTCCGTGTGAACCCTACATCGTCAATCCGATCATCTCGCGTGCGCTTGACCGCATCTTCATCCTGCACGCAGACCACGAGCAGAATGCGTCAACGTCCACAGTGCGGCTCGCGGGTTCGTCAGGCGCCAATCCGTTCGCGTGCATCTCGGCGGGCATCGCGTGTCTCTGGGGTCCGGCGCACGGCGGCGCCAACGAAGCCGCGCTCAACATGCTGAAAGAAATCGGCACCGTCGATCGCGTTCCGGAGTTCGTGGCGCGCGCCAAGGACAAGACGTCCGGCGTCCGGCTCATGGGCTTCGGCCATCGCGTTTATCAGAACTACGATCCGCGTGCGAAGGTCATGCAGAAGACCTGTCACGAGGTGCTCGACGCGCTCGGCCACGGGAACGATCCGCTTTTGAAAGTCGCCATCGAGCTTGAGCGCATCGCGCTCCAGGACGAGTATTTCATCGAAAAGAAGCTCTATCCGAACATCGACTTCTATTCCGGCATCACGCTCAGGGCGATGGGCTTTCCCGTCGACATGTTCACGGTCCTCTTCGCCGTCGCGCGGACCGTCGGCTGGATCGCGCAGTGGAAGGAAATGATCGAGGACCCGGAACAGCGCATCGGCCGACCGCGCCAGCTCTACATTGGACCGGCGCGGCGCGATTTCCCGGCCGCCTGATCGTTCGCCACGGACAATACGACAGCGGCGGCGGCTTCGCTCGGACTTGAGGCGGCGAGCTGCAATTTCTGCGGCACTAAAGCCAAGCCTTCGAGCTGTGCGGCGCGTTCGGACGTGTCTTTGAAGAGCGCCCGAAGTGCGTCAGCGAGATTTTCAGCCGTGCAGGCTTCCTGCAGGAATTCGGGATAGACATTCTTGCCGACGACGAGGTTCGCCAGCACGACGCTCGGCACTTTCACCAGAAAGCGCAGGGTCGAGATCACCTTGTCGACCTTGTAGGCGACGACCGTCGGTGTCCCGGCGAGCGCGAGTTCGAGCGTGACGGTGCCAGACGCAGCAAGGGCCGCGCGCGCCAGGCGCATCGCGGCGTATTTGTCATCGCTGTCGACAATGTGTGGGCGCGGTGACCATCCGGCGGTTTTCGCGATGATGCGATCGCGAACGTGGCGCACGGCCGGGATCACAACCTCGATCGGGCCGATCGACGAGGAAAGGCGCGAAACGGTTTCGCCGAAGACGTCGATCAGGCGTTCGACCTCCGATGTGCGGCTTCCGGGAAGGACGAGCAGCACAGGACGCGACGGATCGAGGGCCAAGCGCGATGCAAGTCCCGCCGCATCCGATTTCTGTATTTCGTCGAGCTTCTCGATGAGCGGATGGCCGACGTAAGTGCACGGCGGTCCACCGAGACGTTTGTGAGCATCAGGCTCGAATGGCAGAAGCGCCAGGATGTGATCGACGTAAGGGCGCATTTTCTTCGCGCGTCCGGGACGCCATGCCCAAACGCTCGGGCTCACGTAATCGACGATCGGGATCTGCGGCGCGCGCTTCCTGATACGCTTCGCGATGGGGTGCGTGAATTCGGGGCTGTCGATAATGACGACAAGGTCGGGAGAAAACGCGATGGCGGCGTCGACTGTCTGGTGAACGCGCCGGATGATCCGCGGAAGCTTCGGAAGAATGGACATCGGGCCCATGACGGCGACGTCTTCAATGGGAAAGAGCGAGGCGAAGCCTTCGTGTATCATTTCCTCACCGCCGACACCTGCGAACGAGATCGGAGCGGCGTGCTGTTTCTTCAGGGTATGGATCAGCTTGCCGCCGAGGGCGTCGCCCGAATGCTCACCCGCGACGAGGAAGATTTTGAGCGGCCGAGATGCCGGTTCCGTTGTCATCGTTCGAGATGCGTCCTCGGGCGTCTGCGCAATGGCAGCGAAAATCGCCAATTCATTTGCCATAGCGATGACGGATGGAGACATTTGCGAAAAGGATGGTCCGGTCGCGACGACACCGTGCAGTCCTGCAAATTTAGCGGCTGTGACGACGCTTTCGTCGAGGGTTCGGTCAGCACCAACAACACATGCTCCGCGCCGTTTGGCTTTTTCGCCGCGGAGCTTGCCGACGCGAGCGATCACTTCCGAGGGATCTTCCGAGGTGCCGACGGCAAGCACACGGCCGCAGTCGATGACGACGGCTGATCCGCCGCCGAAATCTTGGAGAGCAGCGAGAATGCCAGCGGCGCGGGCGACGTCTCTTTCGTCTGCTTCGAAGGCCGAAACGCGGCCGACTGTCGTCAAATGCGGCGGTGGCGTCTCCACGATGCGCGATGCACGCTCGCCATCCTTGACCCCGATCACGAAAAGGTTCTGCGCGTCTGCGCGGGCGAGCATGTCGGCGCGATTCACGGCAATGACATGATCGGCCATGACCGCGATACCTGCGAGACCAGCGGCAGCCGCATTTGCTATCGTGTCAGGGCCGATCGTCGGGAGATCGACGCGCATGTCCTGTCCGGGCTTCGGACGTTTGACGAGCACGCCGGAGCGACCTTCGAAACCACGCGCGGCGCGGGCTTCGGCGACACGCTTTAACATGCGATCGGTGCCTTCGGCGCCTTCGATCGCCTCAATCATGCCGTGGCTGACGACGACGGCCTGGCCGATATCGTAGCGGCCGAGCGCGGCAACGAGATCGAAACCACGGGCGATATCGGCTTCATCATCGGACGATGGCGCTGCCTTGGTCAGGCATCCGTCCGCGACGAGCAACTCGGGCGCGACGTCGCCGACGCTCAGGATGTGCAATCCCAACGCTTCGAACTGGGCCAGGACTCCGCGCAACACGGCATCGTCGCCGCCCGCTTTCAAAAGCTTCACGACGGCCGGGACGAGACGCAAGAACGTCAGATCCGGCCGCGCGGTCGCGAACGATGGGCGGCCGTAGCCGCCGAGCAGCACGGCATCCTTGATGTTCGCACGCCGGAATGCCGTCATCGCGCGTCCCGGTTGCGCCCAGTTGACCATTGTGTGCGGAAACGCCGAGAGCGCCGGATCAGCCGCGCCTTCGACCATCACGACATGAACCTCGCCGCCCCGGCGCGTCACGCTTCGGGCGACCTCGAGCGGAAGCGAACCGGCGCCTGCGATGATCCCGATGCGTTTGATCGGCTCGCCCATCGCCGGGCTCAGTCTTCGGCGCCGTTTTTGGGCGTACAGAGCGAGCGTTTGCCGCCTTCGCGGATGAAGGCCAGGATCTCCTGGACCGATGCATGTCCCGCGAACTCCTCGGCGACGTCGTCCATGCGCTCCGACAGCGTGCCCTCTGCGGCGAAGAGCAGGCGGTAAGCGCGGCGAAGATCGTGGATGTCGCTCCGGGAGAAGCCGCGGCGCTGAAGGCCGACGATATTCAGCCCGGAGAGATAGGCGCGATTGCCGAGCGCCATGCCGTAGGGAATGAGATCATTCTCAAGGCCCGACATGCCGCCGACGAATGCGTGATGACCAACGCGGGCGAACTGGATCACGGCTGCGCCGCCGCCGATGATGGCAAAATCTCCGACGGTGCAGTGTCCAGCCAGCATGACGTTGTTGGAGAAGATCACGCCATTACCGACGCGGCAATCATGGCCAACGTGGCTGTTGGCGAGAAAGGCGCAACCGTTGCCGACCGTCGTCACGGAACCACCGCCTGCGGTTCCGGGGTTCATCGTCACGCCTTCGCGGATGATGCAATCGGAGCCGATCGAGAGCGAGCAGGGTTCGCCCTTGTATTTGAGGTCCTGTGGCTGATGGCCGATCGAGGCGAATGGAAATATGCGTGTTCCGGCGCCGACGTCCGTCGTGCCCGCGACGACGACGTGACTGACGAGTTCGACATGCTCCCCAAGCGTGACCTCGCGGCCCACCATGCAGAACGGGCCGATCTTCACACCAGGCGCAAGCTTAGCGCCATCTTCCACGATGGCCGTCGGGTGGACGTCTGCTTCAGCCATTTTGGCTCGCAAAGGCGCGCGCATCGGCGCTATCGGCGAGCATGGCGCTGATCTCGGCTTCGGCGACTACCTTGCCGTTGACCTTCGCCTCACCCTTGAACCGCCACACGCGGCCGCGATTGCGGATCTTCTTCACGTGATAGTGGAGCTGGTCTCCCGGAACCACGGGCTTGCGGAACTTGGCATTGTCGATGCCCATGAAATAGACGAGTTCGGCCTTGTAATCCTGGCCGACGTTCGAAACGCAAAGCGCGCCCGCCGTCTGTGCGAGGCCCTCGATGATCAGCACGCCGGGCATGACGGGAAACTGCGGGAAGTGCCCCTGAAAGAACGGCTCGTTGATCGTCACGTTCTTCACGCCGACACAGCTTTCGTCGGCGTTCATGTCGTACATGCTATCGACCAGCAGAAATGGATAGCGGTGTGGCAGAAGCTTCATCACGCGGTGGATGTCCGCCGTCCCGAGAACCTTGTCCGCCGTTGCCTTGCCTTCCATCGTCGTCTGCTCCAAAAAATTGCGGCCGTACGAGCGCGCCGGCTCCCACCGTCAGTTTGCGCCCGACTCCGGCGATCCGTCGTCATAGCTTTCTTTGTCGCGTGCGACGAGCCGTTTGATCATGGCTTGTTCACGCGCGGATTCGCGCAGCGGTTTCGCCGGGGTGCCGAAATATCGACCGCCTCCCGGTAGGTCATGCGTCGGGTGAGACGCGCCGCCGACCTGAGCACCGCTGCCGATTTTTATATGGCCGACAGTCCCGGATTGGCCGCCCATGACGACGAAATCGCCAAGCTCGGTCGAGCCCGAAATGCCGCACATCGCAACGATCACGCAATGCCGACCGATGAGGACGTTGTGCCCGATCTGGCAGAGATTATCAATTTTCGAGCCCTCGCCGATCATCGTATCCTTAAGGGCGCCCCGGTCTATGGTTGTATTGGCGCCAATTTCCACATCGTCCTGAATGATGACACGGCCGATCTGCGGGACTTTCAGGTGGCCCGTGCGTCCCATGGCGAAGCCGAAGCCATCCTGGCCAATCCGGGCGCCGGAATGGATGATGACGCGGTCGCCGACGAGCGCATGGGTGACGGTCGCCAGAGGCCCGATAAAACAATCCCGTCCGATCGTTACGCGTGCTCCGATGACCGCACCGGCCGCAATGCGGGTTCCACGGCCGATCTGGGCTTCGCGGCCGATGATGACGCCGGGCTCGACGATGACACCCTCTTCGAGGCTGGCCGTCGGGTCGATGGGCGGCGCGCCGGGCGTCGAAACCATCGGCTGCATGGCTGTCGGATAGAAGAGCGCCAGCGCCCGGGCAAACGCATGATAGGGCTGAGGCGTGACCAGCGCGACGACGCCAGGCGGAACGCGGGTCGCAAGTGCCGGATTGACAAAGCAGGCACCGGCGCGCGTCGCGTCGAGCTGAGAAAGATACTTTCTATTATCGATAAATGAGACGTGTATCGGCCCCGCCTCAGAGAGCGGCCGCACGTCTTCGATCACCGCGTTCGGATCGGCGCCTGCGGGCATTTGCGCAGACGCGGCCGTCGCGATCTCGGACAGCGTATAGGGCCCGGTGCGCTCGAAAAAACCGGGATGCTCCATGGCGCCGCCTCCGGCACGTTCGTTGTTTCGATTGGCTGGTGTGAGACGTTGAATGAACGACGCGGCGGGCGTTGGCAAGTCCCCGGTCGGAAATGTCCCAGGGGCTTGATGGATAACGAAAAGAGCGGCGCCGAATGGAGCGCCGCTCTTCAAACCGTCACAATTGCGGGACGCCGGCGCCCGCGATCTAGAACTTCGACGACGCGCCGAAGCGGAAGAACTGTGTCTGGTCGTATTTGTCCTTGGTCAGAACCTGTGCGAAGTCCATGCGCAGCGGACCGACCGGCGAGTTCCACATCAAGCTGCCGCCGACAGACGAACGGATCACGTTGCTGTCTATCAGAGTGTCCGCACCTTCAGGACTCGATGCCGTAGCTGCAATGGCACGCTTGGCGCCACCCGTTGCGTCCCACAGCGAACCGGCATCGGCGAAAACCGCGCCGCTGAGGCCGATATCCTCGGGGACGAAGGGAAGCGGGAATCGGACTTCCGCCGTCGCGGCCCAGTATTTCTGACCGCCAAGCGCGTCCTGGTTCGGCGATTGAGGGCCG
>CAYYDL010000028.1:0-1982 GCA_964470545.1 uncultured Hyphomicrobium sp.
AGTCGGTCCTTCGAGTAATCTTCCTCCGCCCGCGTGAACGCTTCTCGCGAGATTTTTGGACTTCCTACCGCGTGTTTAATGCAGTAGTTGAAATAGCTGATGACGTCGCGCGGGCGGTAGAACGTTCTATCCAGGATATAGTCAATTCCGGCGGGTTCCTTTTTTCGCGCACCCGGTAAGAGTTCCTTATGGGTGACGTGCGCTCCCGTGTAGCAGTCTTCCGCAAGCTGATTTATGCGTCGGTCTAGCAGCCCGTTTATTTAAGTTGAACGCCCGTGCGGACGGGCTTGGCGGGCGGGGAGCGCGAGGTTGCCGCGTCGGAGCGCTCGCCAATCGTGGCTTGCTGACGTCCTGGTCCAGAACGCACTCAGGATAAGTTGCGCAAGCCAAATAAGGTCAGCGGGGGCTTGCAGCGTTTTTGGCTTGCCGATCCCGAACAACTTGAACAGGATCCGCGCCAGGTTGTGCGCCGCGGCCGCAATCCGGTAACGCTTAGTGACTTCTTCGAGCTTGCGAATCCACGTCCGCCGTGAGCCGCCCGTATCGCACACGTGAGCGAAGCTGCGCTCCACGCGTTCGCTCCGTAGCCGACCCAACCGCTTCCCCTTCGGGCGGACCATGCGGCGACGATTATTCTCAACCGCGCGGCGAACTTCGTCCGGCTTGTCCGTCCAGACGCGATCGTCTTTTCGCTGCGGCTCGGGAATGTAGGTTCGCATGTCGAGATCGGCGGCCAGTTCCAGCGTGGCGTCCGCGTGATAGCCCTTGTCGGCGGCCACCTCCTTCACTTCGACTTCACTTCCCGCGGCTTCCAAGTTGACGCGGGCCGCGATCACGCTATCGACCAGCGACTGCGTATCCGCGTGATCGGCGGGCAGAATCTCGGCGGCCAGCAGGATTTCGCTCTCCAAATCGACCACGTGCTCGGCTTTATACGCCAGGTGCGTGCGGCCGTCTTTCATCTTGGTGATCCGCGCGTCGGGATCCGTCTCCGACACCCAATCCTCGTTCGAGGCGGTCTTCTTCCGCTTTTTGTCGTAGCGGCGAATCGCTTCGTCGCTCGGCTCTTCATCGGGTTCGATCGTGCCGTCCTCGCGCATCAGCCGCGTGACGTATTGCTTCCAGTCTTCGCCCGTGTCGCGCCGCACGATGCTCTTCATCGCCGCGTTGGCTTCGAGCGTCGTGCTGTCGACGCCAGCCGCCTTGCCGGAGAGCAGCCGCTTGTTGTCGGCAATCCGCAGCACGAACTGAAACACCTCGTCGAAGACTTCCGGTCCCAGTCGCTTGCGTGTGACCGACATCGTCGAATGATCAGGCGTCGCCACGCCCAGCGGCACGCCCAAGAACGTGCGCAGGCTGAGGCTGTCCGCGCAACGCCAGGCAATGCCGCGCTGGCTGTCGATCCCTTCGAAGTAGCCGACCAGCAGCATGCGAAAGTAGACGCCCGGCGGAATCGACGGCTTCCCGCGCCGCTCTTCCTGTTCGTAAAATGGCCGGCAGCGGCGCTCGATCCAGCGATCGAAGTCGGCTTCGGCCAACAGGGCGTTGAGCTTCTGATAAAAGGGATGGCCGTCCGAACGCGGCAAGTCCCCGACCGTAATGAACAGCGACTCCTGCCGCTGCTTCCGCTTGCCCATCGCCATCCGTGTCTCCTACAACCACCCAGCCAACAATACCGCCAGCGTCGTCAGTTTAGCGCCAGCGCCACGAAAGGGAATATCTAAACGGGCTGTTAGGCGAACGCACTCCAATGAGTCAGTCAAGGTATGTACAAGGTCCGCCCGTAAGAGACAAAAGTGCTGCGTATGCCGCCGGAGGCACTGAGACGCCAGGCTCCGATTCCGAAAGGGCAAGAAGGACGGGCGAGACGATATCCGCCATCTGCCCTTGGTCGCAAGCGCGTAAAACGTGATGAGCGCTTTCGCAAAACGTCGCCGATGCCGCTCGCTTTGTCAGTGCGCTCAACACAGCTATTACGCCCC
>CAYYDL010000029.1:0-8067 GCA_964470545.1 uncultured Hyphomicrobium sp.
GCCGCGCGGTCCGACGCCGGCGAGGCGAATGCCACCGGCAGCCGTTGCTCGTCAGCGTGTTGATAGTCCGATTCCTCCGCGCGCACCGACGGCCGAGTCCGCCTTTGCGCGCGCCAAAGCTGCCGCTGAAAGCGCGACCGAAGCCAAGTCTCGCTTTCTCGCTGCCGCAAGCCACGATCTGCGCCAGCCGTTACACGCGTTGACGTTATTTGCGCGCGCGCTTTCCCGACGCGTCAGCGGCAGCGAGGCAACGACCCTTGTCGCGCAAATGGAGGAAGGCCTGCGCGGTTTGAAGGGCATGTTTGACGCTCTTCTCAATGTCTCGCGGCTCGACGCGAAACTGATCGAGCCAACAAAAATTCCCGTATCCGTCGCCGAAGTGATCGAACGCATATCGGTGGGCTCACGCGTCGAGGCGGAACAGAACGGGCTCAAATTCCTGAGCCGTACCCGCGATTGGGTCCTCGAAACGGATGCTGCCCTGCTCGAGACCATCATCCGCAATCTCGTTTCCAACGCGCTGAAGTTTACAAAGCACGGCGGCGTGATCCTTGCGGCCCGCATACGCGGCGGACAGCGTGTCATAGACGTGTACGACACCGGCCCCGGCCTATCTTCCGATCGCCGAGAAAAGATATTCGAGGAATTTTCGCGCGCAGATCAGCGAGCGTACGGCGTCAATGATGGCCTGGGTCTCGGCCTTTCGATCGCACGCCGCTATGCCGAGCTGCTTGACATGAAAATCCTCGTTTCCTCCAAGCCCGGATCCGGCTCGCGCTTCACGATCGTCCTGCCCGAAGATGCGATGCTCAAAAGTGGGCGGCGACCTCAGCCGCTGCAATCTTCCGAGACGGGCATTTGCGGAAAGAGAATTCTCGTGCTGGACGACGATCCGTTAATTGTCGCAGCGTTGACCCGGGATTTGGAAGATCGCGGGAACGTCGTCTTCGGATATCACTCCGGCGCGGATGCCGAGTCCGGCTTACATAACGGTCTTGTAATAGATGCGGCGGTTCTTGATTTTGATCTGTGTGGATCGGAATCTGGCCTTGAATTCATCCGGAGAATGGCGGCAAAATTAAAATATGACATTCCGAGCGTTCTCCTGTCGGGAGGCACCGATTCGGCGACCTTGGCCTTGCTCGCGAAGTCCGGAATGCCATGGCTGACGAAACCCGCCGATCCCGAACTCATTGCTGCGACGCTCGGCGTGATACTCAAACCGCAGAAAAATTCGCAAAGCGGCTTTGACCTGGAAATCGGAGCAGACGTGAATGCAGGCTGATATCGAAAGACCAACCGAGAACATCCAACGCGACACGGTTTTGGTCGCTGACGATCATGGGCTCTATCGTTCAGGTTTCGGATTTTTGCTTCGCGATCGGATGGGATTTCGTTCCGTCATTGAAGCCGCCACATTCGATGCGGCATTGGACCGCCTGGCGGAAACGCCCAATGTGGAACTGGCGCTCTTCGATCTCGCGATGCCCGGCATCTCAGGGCCGGAGAGCCTGAGTGTCGTCAAGGATACCTATCCTGGCATTAGGGTCGCAATCGTATCGGGCTCGGAGGAACGCAATGACGTCGTCAAAGCGGTCGCAATGGGCTTGAACGGTTATGTGCCGAAATCTTTGGCGGATGAAGAGATCGTCGGTGCCCTGCAGGATATTCTCGAAGGCCGCGTATTCGTTCCCCGTTTCATGACGTCGGGCGCGGCGGCCCGAGCAGGCAAGACTGCCAATTTTGAAACGTCGGGAAACAAGGGGGACCCCGGCGGAGGAGCCACCTGCAAGCCCATTTCACCGCGCCAGCGCGATGTCCTGGATTGCGTCCGCCGGGGCCTTTCGAATAAAGAGATTGCTCGAGAGCTGGACATCGCCGAAGGAACGGTAAAGATCCACCTCGCGGCTCTCTTTTCACACTTCGGTGCCCGCAATCGCACCGAGCTTGCCACCCGAAGCTGATCGCATCGGGTTAGAGATGCCGCTTGGCTTACGACAAGGTCGAACCAAGCTTGTGAATCAGCCACTGATGCAGAATGTCAGGGTCGAACGGCTTTCGGATCACTGGAAACGGCGATGCCGCGGCGAAATCCGAATGGCCCGTCGTGATGATCGTCGGAACCGAGTGTCCGATCGTTGCGGCGATGGCTAGCGCGTCGCGAATACCGCGCATCTGCCCGTCGATCTCGACGTCGGTGATGATCGCGGACACATTGCTCAGCCGGTGCCCAAGCGTCTTGACCGCTTCTCGCGATGAGCGTGCAGCGACGCACGAGTAGCCCCAATCGTCGATCAGCATGGTAAGCGCCATGGACGACCGATAGTCATCTTCAATCACCACGATCAACGGACGCACAGCCGACACGGGCGCTACGGAGGCATGCTCGACCGCCATCGCCGACATCGGGGTGGTCATTGATAAAGCCTCCTGAATTGCTAATCTTACAATGGAATTTGAGGCTTTTTGAGAAGCCGTCGCCATTCAGCGGGAGGCCATAGGCCGCTCGGTCTAGGCGGCAGAAAGCTCTCGAATGACGAAGTGTGCAGCGTCGTCACCGTAAAGGACGATAGAAGCGCACGCGCCCTATGATACGTTCGCTGGCCGCTGGAACCAATCCTCGCTTGAGACCACTTCCCAACATGCCGAATACCCACAAGCTCGCATCGACCTCTGCGCCGCGACGACGGGCACGTTGGTATAGTCTCCGATCCATCGGACGATCGTTGGCACTCAGGCCACGGGTTATTTTTGGAGTTGCCGTCGCGGTCACGGCGCTGTTCCTTCTTCCCTCGTCCCTGCGCGGCTCGGTGCGCGAGGCCTTCGCCTGGTGTCTCGGAGGCGGTACTTATCTCGTGCTGGCATTCAGGATCATGCAGGGCTGCCATTCTGACAAAATCCGCACCCGGGCCGCATGGCAGGATGATAGCGGCGTCGTCATTCTGGTGCTCGTCCTGATGGCAATGTTTTCGAGCTTCGCCGCTATCTTCGGCCTGCTAGGAGATGCGAAGCACGCGTCCAGTGAAGGCAAGCTCTTCTTCGTTGCGCTGGCCGCAGCGACAATCATCATATCGTGGCTCGTGACGCAGGTCTCGTTCACACTGCACTATGCGCACGAGTATTACGCACCCGACAGATACTCCGAAAAGCCGTCAGGAACGGAAAACGAGCTGACATTTCCCGGCGACACTGCACCCGACTATTGGGACTTCTTCTATTTCGCGACGTCGTTCGGCGCAGCGTCTCAGACCGCGGATGTCACGATCAATTCCAAGGCCATGCGGCGACTGACGACACTGCACGCCATCGTAGCCTTCTTTTTCAACACGATGGTCCTCGCCCTGACGATCAATCTCGCAGCCAGCCTTGCGTGAACGCTCAGACCTTTTGGTCAACGTTTCGCAACGAAAACCGTGCCCGCCGAATATCCGGCGCCGAAAGAGCAGATGAGGCCCGTTTCTCCCGGCTTGAAATCGCTGTTCGCCGAATGGAAGGCGATGATCGACCCTGCCGAACTCGTGTTCGCGAAGGTGTCAAGAATGATGACATTCTCTTCTGCCGTCGGCACCCGATCCAGGACTTTCCGCGCGATCATATCGTTCATATTGATATTGGCCTGATGCAGCCAGAGCCGCTTGAGTTTCGCCGGATCGAGTCCAATATCGCATGCGTGCGCGATAATCATATCGATGACCATCGGCACCACTTCGCGAAACACCTTCCGGCCCTCCTGCACGAAGAGCTTGTCGGCAGACCCGATGCCCTCGGGTGCGCAGCGATTGAGGAAGCCGAAATTGTTTCGAATATTGTTCGAGAACTGTGTCTTGAGCCGCGTACCGAGAACTGTCCAGCCGTCGGTCGCCAGTGTTTCGTCGGTGATGATAACCGCTGTCGCCACGTCGCCGAAGATGAAATGGCTGTCGCGGTCGCGGAAATTGAGGTGCCCGGAGCAGATTTCCGGATTGACGACGAGAACTGCTTTCACCGAACCGCCGGAAATGAAATCCGCCGCCGTCTTGATGCCGAACGTCGCTGACGAGCAGGCGACATTCATGTCGAATGCAAAGCCAGATAGACCGAGCGCGTTCTGAACCTCGATTGCGATTGCCGGATATGGCCGTTGCATATTGGAAGCGGCGCAGATGACCGCGCCGACGTCGCGAATATCTCCGCCCCACCGCGTGAGCGCGTCTTTGGCAGCCAAAACCGCCATCTCGGCAAGGACAGAAAGGTCCTCATTTGGCCGCTCCGGGATGACGGGCCGCATCACTGCTGGATTGAGGATACCCGCCTTATCGACGACATGGCGGGATTTGATCCCGGAAGCCTTTTCGATGAATTCAGCCGACGAGGATAGCAGCGGCAAAACCGTCCCAGCGCCGATCGCCGCCGCGTTCTCCGCGTTAAACGCTTCGACATACGCATTGAACGCCGAGACGAGTTCGTCGTTGGAGATACTGTTCGGCGGGACGTAAATCCCAGTCGCGGCGATGACCGGCTGCGGCACGAGCGTTTCCATTATCGCTTTGAGGCGATGACTGATGCGCCCCATCGTTATCCGTTGACGGATCGTCAGGCCAGGCCGAGAGCGAAGACGACGGTACCGTTTGGGCCCCCCCATAGCGCAGCTCGGATCGGACGCCAATCACTGGCTGGCTCATGCGCATGTCCGAAAACGGGCGCAGAGGCCGCCGAACCTTGTTCCGTCGGGAACTTTCCGAGCGAAATCAACCCCAAGGCGTGCCACCCCCTGTTGCCTGCGGAACAGTCCCGGCCCGCTAGAAAAACCTAAACCTCGTCTCCGACACCTGAGGAGACGATGCCATGTCCGCAGAAATCAGTACGCTGACGACAGCCTCCGCGAAGAATAAGCCGAAAGATACGACATATCGCATCGCCGGCGGCAAGACAGGCATTCTCCTGATACACGGTCTCTGCGGCACGCCGGCGGAGATGCGCTTTGTGGCGATGGGACTCGCCCGCGCCGGATACACGGTTCACTGCCCAACGCTCGCCGGACACGGCGGCACGCGCTGCGACATCGTCGGGACGACATGGCAGGACTGGGTCCGCAGCGCCGAGGCGGCGCTCGATGACCTTCGCAAAGACTGTGACACGGTGATCGTCGGCGGTCTCTGCCTCGGCAGCCTCATCGGGTTGCATCTCGCAGCCAACAATCCGGAGAAAGTGCAGGGGGTCGCCCTTTTCTCACCCACGCTCTGGATCAATGGCTGGGCGATGCCCTGGTATAGTCGGCTATTCTCGCTGGTTCAGAGCCGCTGGATTGCAAGCCTGATGGACTTCCCCGATGCGGAGTCGCTCGGCATCAAATGTCCCCGCGTCCGTGAATTCGTGCGCGCCGCGCTTGCGGCGTCGGACGGCTCCAACCTTGGCACTGTCGGCACGCCAGGCACGATGGTTCTCGAGCACCGGCGCCTCGCGAGAGCTGCCAAGAAGATGCTGGGCAAGATCTCCCAGCCGACGCTGATCGTTCACTCTCGTGAAGATGACTATGCAGCCATCAACAACGCGACTTATCTTCAGGCAAAGCTGCCGTCAGCCGTCGACCTGTTCGTGTTGGACGACAGCTACCACATGGTAACGCTCGACAAGCAGCGTCACGTCGTTGTCGAGAAGACGCGCGCGTTCGTGGATCGGATCACGTCGGGCGCAATCTCGGGTGTCGCCGCAGCCTGCAACGCGGCTCGCCCCACCGCAGTAGCTTGAGGGAAGGCGCGACGGCAGCAAAAGGCGCAAGGAAGCGCTACGCTGGTGTCGCATCCGATTCAGCGCGGCCACGCACCGGATGTATCGAGCTCTAAGGAGCCCGTGATCTCGCAGGGCGCAGCCGCGTCGGGAACTCCGGATACGCGAAACCTCATTCCGGAGCCCAAGGGAACGTAACCCGAAAATGGTTGCCATAATGCAAACGTTCGCAACAATCGCACACGCAGATGACCACTTTAATTGTCGCTTAAGTTTTCGGGTCGCCGCAAAAGCCAATAGATCAATGGGACCGTCAGAGTATGTGGCAACACTCTCAACGCGATAAAGAAAAACAGATTGGAAATCCCCGGAATGATAACGCGGTTTCCGAAAAGAAATCCGCGATACGCGCTTCGTGCCACGCGCTTTGCCGACATCGACGGTAGAGCAAGTCGATAAAGAGATCTCTCCGCCCCCATCTCCTCATGAAAGTGCGTGTCGACCGGTCCCGGCAACAAGGCGCTGACGCGCACGCCCTGGCCTGAGACTTCGCTCGCGACCGCTTCCGTCAGGGAGACGACATACGCCTTGCTCGCATAGTAGGCCGCTTGGTTTGGTCCCGGAATAGCCGCGCCCAGCGACGCCACATTCAGAATGCCGCCGCGCCGCCGGCCAACCATCTGCGGAAGTGCGGCTCGAGTGAGCCGTGTGAGCGCCTCGACGTTGAGCGCGAGAAGGCGAGAGAGATCACCCTGGGATTGATCGAGAAAAGATCCGGCGAGCCCAATGCCCGCGCTGTTCACCAGGACGTCGATGAAAAGCCCGCCGCGCGCGACGCCGGCGGCGATGACGTCATAGGCATTATCCTCGCAGACGTCGCAAAGAATTGTCACGACCTCGTGCCCGGTCGTGGCCTTGAGCTCCGCTGCCGCCGCGTCGAGCCGCATCGCATTGCGCGCCACGATTACCGTTCTGTGCCCCGCTTCGAGAAAACGCTCTGCGAGGGCAAGCCCGATGCCGCGCGATCCTCCGACGATGACGACCGCTGGTTCCAGACCCGCCACATCTGCCAACGCTTGCCGAACAGCTTCATCATGGATCGCGAATTGCCACGGCCAGAGTAGGCTACGCCACGAAACCGACGATTTCTTCATAAGCCCTTTTACGATCCGCTGATGCCTGGCAAATTTTGCCCGGAGCGTAGGGAAAGGCAGCGTGCCCCGCAAACATTCACTGAAAGGCACCGAAAATAATTCGGAAAATTGCAGCGCCCGGCCACCCGATGCCCAAAGCAAACCAAATTCTTCCGTTCTATGGCCCGCACTTATAAGGATCTTGTGGGTCTAAGACGATTGAGACGGGCAATCGAGGCGTTGGGGGCAAAGTCCGGCCTCTTGCCTCCAGGAACTATTGGGTGGGTAACGTGAAATTGGCGGGGTTCGAATTTTCCGCGCAGGCGTTGTGCCGGAACTCGCGTCGGCGCTTCGCGGCGGTCCTTGCGACGTTAATAGCGATTTTCGTCGGCTCCAGCGCCCCCGCTGCAGTGCAGGCGACGGACGATGCGGAAGCCGCCCAGCGGCCGCCTGTCATCATGCCGATTTTCTTCACCTCGAAAAGCGATGATTGTTACGACAGCGGGGTGGTGACCGCGATCAAGCGCATCGCGACACTCTCCCAGAACTATGTCAACCGCACGGGGGGAATCGCAGGTCGCAAGCTCATCGTCAATCTTCTTGATGACAAGCTCGATACTCAACGCGCGATCAAGAACCTCGGCTCGGCCATCGCCGATCCGCAGACGATGGCGATGATCGGCTTCACGAACTCCACACGGGCAAAAGCCGCGTTGGACGCCGACGGGAAGGATCTGAAGGCGAGCAACATTCCCTTTCTCTCCGATATCTCTGTGGCGGGCCTGATCACCGACTATCCATCCGTCTTCACGACACGCCCGTCCGAAGATGAAGAACGGATGCCGGTTATCTCCGAGTTCGTTAAGGAAATGAAATTCGTCCGCGTCGCATTCGTGGGCATCAAAGACAACGTTGCGAGCGGAAATCTCGGAGATTCGCTCAAGCAGTTCCTCGGCGCCGACACTATCGTTGCCGATCATCGGCTGGCGCTGACCGACGATAAATTGAACGCCTCTGACCTATCGGCAACGATCGATGATCTGAAATCGAAAAATCCCGATCTTGTTTTCGTTGCCGTCGGAACCAAACGGCTCAAGGACGTCTTGAAGCAATTCAAGGTCGCGGGCGTGACGCCTCCAGTTTTCGCAACGGGCCGTTTCGACTCGCTGACGACGAAAGGCGGCAGCTATCCGAACGATATCTATATGCTCGCCTGGGACGGCTTTCC